>DATGMS010000378.1:0-7770 GCA_035307285.1 Cyclobacteriaceae bacterium | reverse complement strand
TACTGGTATTTTGTGCTTTTCAACCTGATTGTGTCCATGGGCCTGGGCATGGTGGATGCCTTTACCGGGCTGGGCTTTTTGAGTGCGCTGTATGGCCTGATTGCCATCATACCGGGCATAGCGGTAGCAGTCCGCAGGCTCCATGACACCGGCAAAAGCGGCTTATGGCTTCTGGTGTTTCTGGTCCCCTTTATCGGCTGGGTTATCCTGATCTACTTTATGGTACAGGACAGCCAACCTTTCGATAATCAGTATGGACCGAATCCGAAGAGGGTGGGGGCGTTTTAGTTGACGTTTATATACCCTATATAAAGTAGTTTTAGCTGATGCCATTCGCTTGTAGGTGATTTATTGGGGAGAATGGTCAGTGTTAAGGGGGAGATATTCACTAATTTTTAAAGTTTAAACTTGGTTATTTGGCAGAAAAACCCCAGCTGGCGGAATCCCTCGGCAAGCTGGTCAGGAGCTAAGGCCACCCGATGAACCGGTTGTAGGGAGGATGCAGGCGACCTCCCTACAACCAACATTCCCACAGCCCACTGCCTGTCCGCACCATTAAAGGGCAAAAATCGCCGAAAACCATTAAACTGTTTTTAATTAGTAAGAAAATGCTTAAGTAGCATTTATGTACAAGTATTGCCTTGCTATTATCTCTGCGCTGCTTTTGATAGCTCCAGAGGTAAAAGCTGATCCCAAAATAGCCTCCAACGGAAGCCCTGCTATCAAAATCCAGTACCTGGGTATAGAAAAGGGGCTTTCCAACAATGCCGTGACGAGCATCTACCAGGACAGGCGGGGCTTTATGTGGGTGGGTACTTATGACGGCTTGAACCGGTATGACGGCTATGATTTTTTGGTCTACAGAAACCAGCCGGGCGACTCCACTACCTTGATCAATAACAGGATCGTTTCCATTTATGAAAAAGGCGACGGCCTTTGGGTGGGGACCAAGAAAGGGCTGAGCGTGTACAATTACCTCACAGGGACGTTTGAAAACAGTCTGTTATGGGATGCCCCATCCAACAGCTTCGAGAAAATCCTCCAATCCATCAACCAGATTACGGGGACAGGCGACACGGTCTTTGTGGCTACAGGGGGCAAGGGGCTGTTGTATAAGTTGCCAGGAGAATCGTTTGCCAGGAGAATTGCCTTTTCAAGAAACGGGATATCTGTTTGGGATTATCATGCACAGGCGATAGAGTTTGACCAGGAAGGAAACGTCTGGGTGTTTGTCCAAGGCCATGGGATATTTAAACTGGACCGAGGGAGCAACCTCTTGGAGTTCGCCTCCAATGTTACCGAAAGTGCCAACTGCATGGTATCGGACAAGGATTCCAACCTATGGATCGGTACGGACAGCGGCCTGCTGAGGTATTCTCCCAAGGACATTAGCCATAGATTTTTTCCCCAATCCATCACCCGGCACAAGATCACGGATTTAATGTATCTACAGGAGGAGGAGGAAATATGGGTGGCCACTGACGGCAACGGGGTGAGTATCTACGATATTTTGAACGACAGCTTCTCTTCTATCAAGGAAGGCAGAGAAAGCACCGATCTCACCAGCAATTCGGTCTACGCCCTATTTGAGGATACCTCCGCCCGAAAGTGGCTGGGCACCTTAAGGGGAGGGATCAATGTGGTGGAAAGGGACAATCTGCAGTTTTGGACGGTGGCCAAAAACTCCCAGTCAGATAACAGCATGGTCAGCAATTTCATCCTTTCATTTTGTGAAGAGGAAGAGGACCGCATTTGGATAGGTACCGATGGAGAGGGGGTGAGCCTATGGGACAGAAAGAACAACAGCTTTACCAATTTCACCCATTCATCCTCTGATCCCCGCTCGCTTCCCAACAATTTTGTGACAGCGATTTTAAAAGATCAGAAGGGGGTATGGGTTGGCACCTACGGGGGAGGTGTAAGCAGGTACAGCGATCATACGGGGGAGTTTGTGCCCTATCTGTTGCATAATAAAAAGACAGGCTACTATCAAAACAACATTTGGGTATTGTACGAAGACTCCAGAGAACGCATCTGGGCCGCAACATCAGATGGGGAAGGCTTATATCGGTACAATAGGCTGACGGATAACTTCGAGTTCGTTGATGCTGGAATCAGCGGGATCATCTCCATGAAGGAAGATAAGGAAGGAAACCTCTGGGCGGGGACTTTTGAAAAGCTCATAAAAATGGATTTGCAGTCCTTCCGCCATCTGACTTTTGAGATAGGTTATCCGGTCAGGGAAATTGTCTTCACCAACCCATCAGAAATGCTCCTTGGGACCGAGGGGGGCGGGTTGATTCACTTTGATGCGCTCAACGGTATAAAGACAACCTATACGGAGAAGGAAGGACTACCCAACAATTCTGTTCTCAAGATACTAAAAGACGATAACGGATACTACTGGCTAAGCACTTACAACGGCCTCGCAAAATTGAATCTCCGAACGGGATCCCTCGTCAATTATCATGCATCTGACGGATTGCAGAGCAACCAATTCAACTACAATGCTGGGTTAAAACTTTCTACCGGCGAACTGATGTTCGGCGGCATCAAAGGCTTTAATATTATCACCCCGGCTACGGTTCCTCTCGATCGGCGGGCGCCTGAGCTGTTGATTACAAATGTTAAAGTCAACAATGTGCCCTTGGAGAGATCGGGGGTTACGGCTTTTGCGCAGAATAAGCTGGAATTGCCTTATAATAAGTCTATGTTGACTATGGATTTTGTTGCCCTTGAGTATTCTACTCCGGACAAAATTTCCTATGCCTATTATCTGGAAGGCTGGGACAGGGACTGGCATTATGTAGGGAGCACCCGTGTAGCCAATTATTCCAAATTGGAAGAAGGGAATTATACTTTCAAAGTAAAATCTACCAACGCCGATGGCATCTGGAGCGACAAGGTGACGGCCATGTCGATCACTATTCTGCCGCCCTGGTACCGGACCCCTTGGGCTTATGCCCTTTATGTATTTGCCGGCACAGTGTTGCTGTTGGGGGTAGTTGTATATCAAAGGAAGCAGTCCCATTTGAGATTCAAGGTGAGGCTTTCAGAGGAAATGGCCCAGAAGGAGAAGGAACTCAATGAGAAGAAGCTTGCTTTTTTTACCAACATCTCCCACGAATTCAGATCTCCGCTCACCATGATTATCAATCCCCTCAAGGATTTCATCTATGGAAAGAAGGAAGAAATGACTCATGGGGAAATTGAGGTGGTGTATAGAAATTCCAAGAGATTACTCAGCCTGATCGACCAATTGTTGCTGTTCAGAAAGACGGAGAGCGAGATCGGGGAGCTTAAGCTGGTACGGGTTGATTTGCGGATACTGGCGGAGGAGGTGTTTTCCTGCTTTGTCCACCATGCCAAGAGCAAGAAGATCTCTTATAAATGGACCGCCCCGGAAAGGGAGTATATGGTCTACGCCGACAGACAAAAAATCGAAATCTCCCTGTTTAATTTGATCTCGAATGCACTGAAGTTCACGGGCAAAGAAAATGGCCTAGTGGAGGTTAGTTTGGCAGAAACAGAGGGGGAAATGGTATTGTCCGTTGCGGATAATGGTGACGGACTTTCAAGCATTGATAAAGAAAAGGTGTTTGAACTCTTCTATCAAGCGGAAAACAGCCGTAAGACCAAGCAGAACGGGTTCGGAATCGGCCTTTACCTGGTAAGCAAGTTTATCCAAACCCATTCGGGAAGGGTGACTTGTGCAGATAATCCCATGGGAGGAACAACTTTCAGCATTCATTTGCCGAAGGGAAAGGAACATTTCAAGGGCCTGTTGATCCATGAGGAGCTTCATGAGCATGCAGTATTTTTGGAGGAATTGATCGGGGATATCGATGTGGCGGAGAAGAGTGATGAGGGGGGAGATCCTATTTTGGCGGAATGGATAGAAGGGGCCAAAGTTATTTTGGTGGTGGATGACAACCGGCAGATCAGGGAGTACCTCAGCAGTATTTTTTCAGGAATCTACAGGGTAGTGGAAGCGGCAGATGCCGAGGAGGGCATGGCCTCTCTCCAAATGCAGCATCCAGATCTTATTCTCTCCGATGTGGTAATGGGCGGAATGAACGGTGTTGAGTTTTGCAAGTTGATCAAAAGCGATGAACAGCTAAAACATATCCCTGTTGTTCTTTTGACGGCAAGCCATTCGGAGGAGATCAAGCTGAAAGGGATTGAGGTCGGTGCGGATGATTATATTACAAAACCTTTCGATAAGGAGTATCTCATGGCACGGGTACATGGAATATTGAAGCACCAAGAGACGGTGAAAGGCCATGTGTTCAATACCGTGACCCAAAAAACCACAACCAGTTTAAAACTTTCAGAAGAAGACAAGCGCTTTGTAGACGGTATCATCTCCGTGATCGAATCCAATCTTGATGACCGTGACTTCAATATTAAGGTCTTGGCCGAAGAAATGGCGATGAGCCATTCCCTGCTCTATCGGAAACTCAAGCAGATAACGGGCAAGTCCCTCAATGAACTGATCCGGCTTACCAGGCTGAGGAAGGTGGCCAGCCTGTTGATCAATTCTGAGATGCAGGTCAATGAGGCGGCCTTTTCGGCGGGGTTCAGTGACCTAAAATATTTCCGCAAGCAGTTCCAGCAGGTCTATGAGATGAACCCCTCGGAATTCCAGAAGAAATACAAGAACGCATTGGTGGACAAACAATATACCCTTTCCGAAAAATTCTGGAGACAGCCATAGGCCCCCGAGCCAGCATCCGCCAAGCTCTGCTGTTTTAGGCAGACTTCCTCAACGTTTTTTTAGATACAACCACTGATTTTTCATTAAAGTACTGGTTGTAAAGGAGTTTTTTTAGGGTTTCAGTTGAATTTGCCCCCCATATTCGACGAATTTCCCCCTTATGGTGGTGTTTTTATCTTCCCATATTTGTGTTCCTGCGCCCTTTCTGAAGGGTGAGGCTATTATTCAATCTTTACCCAAAATATTTATTCATGAAAAAAACTTTACTAAATACCTGGTGGGTTTTATTGATCCTTACGGTGTTCTGCCTGCAAGGCAACGCCTTTGGACAAAGCAACCAGGAGGTCACCATTAGTGGGGTGGTCAGATCCCAGGACGACGGCACCACTTTGCCGGGAGTAAACGTGCTTTTAAAGGGTACAACACGTGGTACCGTCACGGATATCGACGGTCGGTATACCTTGAGAATACCTGCTACTGGAGGTACATTGGTTTATACCTTTATCGGGTTTGTTGCGGTGGAAATTTCCGTTGAGAACCAATCCGAACTCAATGTAGATCTGATCAGCGATACCCAGTCCCTACAGGAAGTAGTAGTGATCGGATACGGCGAACAGAAAAAAGCCACGTTGACCGGAGCAGTCTCTTCAATAGGAAGCAAGGACCTCATCCAGACACCGGTAGCAAATATCAGTAATGCGCTGGTAGGGCGTCTTCCAGGGCTTATAGCCGTTCAATCCAGCGGAGAACCCGGCTTTGATCAATCCAGCTTAAAGATCCGCGGGATTGCTACGTTAAATGCCGGGGCAGAATCCGATCCTCTGATTCTTGTGGATGGCGTCCAAAGATCCAACCTCAATCAGATCGACCCCAACGAAATCAAAACCCTGAGTATTCTTAAAGATGCATCTGCGACTGCGGTATTTGGGGTGAGGGGTGCTAATGGCGTGATTCTTATTACGACCAAAACCGGTGAATCCGGTAAGCCGGTCATCAACTACACGGCTAATTTTGGTCTACAGAGTCCCAATTCGCTCCCTAAACTGCTGGGTAGCTACGATTATGCGATGCTCCGCAATGAAGCCAGTGTAAATTCCGGGCAGAGCCCTTATTTTTCTGATGAATCATTGGAACATTACAAAAACGGAACAGACCCCTATTTTCATCCTGATGTAGATTGGTTTGATATGGTTCTCAAGGACTATGCTGCGCAACAGCAACATAACTTTAACATAAGTGGCGGTTCAGAAAACGTGAAGTACTTTATATCGCTTGGTTATTTTGACCAGAATGGCGCTTATGATGTACAGGATGTGCAGACCGCTTATTCCGCCAATCCAAAATACAGAAGGTACAATTTCAGGTCTAATTTTGACATAGATTTCAATGAGGATTTTTCTGCATCAATTAAACTGGGTAGCCAGTTTTCCGATTCCAACTATCCGGGTTACGGCGCAGGGGAGATTTTCTTCCGCATACTGAACAGTAATCCGATGATGAATCCCGGAATCGTCGACGGTATGTTGATATCTGGCGTAGAGGGACTCCCTTCCAGTTCAGGCAGCCCCTTGGATGCTATCGTCAACAACGGTTTCCAGAGGAATTTCAATAGTACGGTGACCACCAACGTGAGTTTGAACCACAAGCTGAATTTTATTGCTGAAGGACTGAGTGCAAGAGGTATGGTGGCTTACGATAACTATTACCAACATGCGGTAAGGAGAACGAAGGAAAGCATACGATACCGCATTGTAAGGGATCCCCAAGACAACACACAACCTGTATTTCTTCCGCAGGGAATGGATGCTCCCTTTGGTTTTGGCGAAAGCTACAGCAGAAACCGAAAGGTTTATTTTGAAGGGGCCTTGGACTATGTAAAAAACCTGGGTGACCATAATATCACGGCCATGGGGCTTTACATGCAGGAGAGATATACGGCACCGGGCCAGGAATACAATGTACCCAGAGGCTACCAAGGCCTTGTCGGTAGGGTGACTTATAACTATAGGGAGAAATACCTTACGGAGTTCAATATGGGTTATAATGGGTCGGAGAATTTCCCTGAAGGCAAAAGGTTTGGCTTCTTCCCTTCTTTTTCTTTGGGCTGGATCCTTACGGAAGAGGCGTTTATGCCTGCCGGAGACGTGCTGTCTTTTATGAAAGTTAGAGGTTCCTATGGAGAAGTGGGCAACGACAAGATAGGCGGCGCAAGATTTCTCTACCTTCCTTCGGTCTTCTACCCCAATAGTGGCGGTTACCATTTTGGAAATTATGGCAGCAACTACCAGTGGTTTTCAGGCTCTCAAGAAGGACGTGTGGGTAATCCCGATGTCACATGGGAGCGGGCAAAGAAATTAAACATCGGCTTGGAGGCCGGGTTCTTCCAGGACAAATTGAGGCTTAATGCCGATGTGTTTTCAGAAAACAGGGACAATATACTTTGGTATCTAGGAACGGTACCGGCCTTGGTTCAGGCACAATTGCCTCCAGTTAACATTGGCCAAGTGAAAAACAAGGGATTTGAAGTTGAGGTCAGCTACAATAGCAACATTGGGCAGTTGAATTATTGGGTCAAAGGAAACTACTCGATGAGCCGAAACAAAATTCTTTATATGGATGAGCCGCTTCGCGCCCACCCATGGCTTCAAAGAACCGGGCATTCTGTAGGCCAACACTGGGGCTTGGTGAGTGACGGATTTTACAACACTCCGGAAGAATTGAGTGCAGCTCCGAATTCTGCTTTCGCCGCCGAGCTTCAATTGGGCGATATCAGGTATGTGGATCAAAATGGAGACGGTACCATAGACCAAAATGACGAGGTGCCTATCGGTTATTCTAATTTCCCCCAAGTGATCTATGGTTTATCATTTGGTGCAGACTACAAAGGCTTTGACTTTTCCATCCTGCTTCAAGGTGCGGATAAAGCCTCTACCTATATCGGAGAAATGGGTGCTTGGGCATTTGATACCGACTGGAGAAACGCCACAACCCGACACCTCGAACGATGGACGCCGGAAAGGTACGAGGCAGGGCTTCCCATCACCTATCCGCGA
>DATGMS010000377.1:0-3423 GCA_035307285.1 Cyclobacteriaceae bacterium | reverse complement strand
TATTGATCCCGCTTTGGCCCGTTCCGCCAGGCGCAGCGGTGTTAAGGTAACCCAATGGTAGGTTTTCATTGGTCAGCTTGGTGACTTCGTTTTTGTTGGTGGAGAAAGTGGCCATTAAATCCCATTTGAAATTGGCAGTTTGGACGGGCACAGCATTTAATAACACCTCTATTCCTTTATTGCTTATTTCTCCGGCGTTGGCGATCAGCAAGGGAGCTAGAAACTTGGTGGTGGACACCTGGTATTCCCATATTAAATCCTGGGTCTGCTTGTCATAATATTCGATCGATCCGCCCAATCTGCCATTCATTAAGGAAAAGTCGAAGCCGACGTTCAGCATGGAGGTAGTCTCCCACTTTAGATCGGGATTGGCATTTTGCGTGGGTCCAATGGCTCGTACAAAAGCTCCGTTGTCGTAGAAGGTGCCCACATTTCCAAAGCGCATGCGGGCTATAAGCGGGTTGAAACCAAGGGAGTTTCCGGTGACCCCATATCCAGCCCTAAGCCTGAGATCTTGCAAAAAGGAACTTCCGCTTAATCCGGTCAGATTGCTTAGCCGATACATCGCCGATACGGCAGGGAAGGTTCCCCATCGGTTATTGGCCCCAAAGGCGGAAGAGCCGTCACGTCTTAAGGATCCTTGTAGGAAGAAATTTTCCCCCATAGAATAATTGACTCGGCCATAGAAGGATATCAAGCGGAGGGTGTTCAACGTGGCGCCGCTGTAATTGGAACGGTTGAAGTTGCCGATGCCCAGGTTGTAATATCCCAGAGCATCGGAGATAAACCCTTGGTTGCTGCTCATAAAAGCATCGTTGAGTTCATCCTCCTGCCAAGAGTAACCAGCCATCAATTTTAGCCCGTGCTCTCCGCTACCATAATCATAAGTAACGAAATTCTCCAGGATCTTCTTGATGTTTTTGGTGGATGTTCTGGCCCCATAGCCGTCAAACCCTTGTACCACTTGGGATCCCCTCTCCAGATACTGTCCGGTGGTGATGTCCTCGTTTTGGTAGGAAATACTGAGGGTATAGCTCAAATTGTCCAAAGGTTGAAAAAACAACCGGGGATTGGCGAGAATGGTGGTGGTGGTGCTTTCCTCCTTGTTTTGTTCCAGTAGTGCCAAGGGATTAAAGTAACTCGTGGTATTGTCTACCAGGTTCTCCTTATAGCTTCCGTCGGCGTTAAAGGGGCTGACCGTAGGCAGGTATTGGAGCATATTTCCAAAAAAGAGCTCCGTCAGTGACCTGTTTCCGGTGACGGCATTGGGGAAATAGTTTTGCTTACGGATAGAATTGAACAAAGTAAAGCCCAGTCTCAGCTTTTCGCCAAAGAGATATTGCTCGTAATTGATTTTGCCTGTGGTTCTCTGGTTCGAGGTCGTCTTGATTATCCCCTCGTTTTGGAAATAGTTGATGCTGGCGTCATATATGGCCGTTTCGCTGCTGCCGGAATAGGAGAGGGTATGGTTCTGGCTGATGCTTGTCTGCATGACCTCATCCTGCCAATTGGTGCTGGACCCGTCGTCATCATTGGGTCCCAACGACATGTTGTTTCTGGAAAGAAAATCCCGCAACTCACTCGCCGAAAGCATGTCAAGTTGGTTTGACACCTGTTCGGCGGCGGCATAGCCATTGTAAGAAAACCCGGTTTTTTGGCCCCTCTTATTGGTGGTAACCATAATTACCCCATTCGCTGCCCTCGCCCCGTAAATGGCGGTGGCTGAAGCATCTTTGAGTACTTCTATGGAAGTGATTTCGTCAGGCGCCACCAGATCGATGGACGCTCCCGGAATTCCGTCTATTACATATAAAGGTTGCTGGGCCGCACCGCTGCGAAGGGTGGAGGGACCTCTAAGGATGACGGTGGATTGTTGGTTGGGATTGCCGCTCCGAGCGATATTGATGCCTGGCACTTTCCCTTGTATCAGCTGCTCCGGAGATCCGATTAGCCCCGTGTTGAAATCCTCCCGGCTTAAGCTGGTGATGGAACTGGTGAGTTCCCCCCTGTTGACCTCTCCATAACCGACCACGACTACTTCATCCAAAGAAGCCATATCTTCTGAAAGTGTTACATCAATTACTGTTCTGTTCCCAATGGCGATACTTTGGCTTTCAAACCCGATAAAGGAAAAAACCAGCGTAGCTCCTTCGGGAACATTGAGGGAATATTGGCCATCTAAATCAGTTGCAGTACCAATCGTTGTTCCTTGTACAGAGATGGTTACGCCTGGGATTGGCTCACCCTTTTGATTTGAGACGGTTCCGGTGATCGTAACATCGATTTGAGCACTGAAATGGTCATCTTCAACTTGCAAAACCTGATATGGTCTGGCCCCTGTTTCATTGTCTAGGGACTGCGCAGATCCCATCAGTACGGGGAGAACAATGGCCGAGCCAAATGCCAGTCCCCTAAGCAATGCCCGCGGGCAAAGTACAGTTCTTTTCATAGGTGATGTTATTAGGTTTAACTGTTAGTATTAGTAATAGGATAAAAAAGGTTTAATAGGCTACTTCTTATAAGAATAAATATAAAAGGTTTCTGCTGATATGTACCGAATTCTTGAATCAAGATTGAAATAACTCTTTATTTCAACAATAAAATGTGTTTTTTGGGAAGATGCTGCTGGAGCTCATTTCAACAGGTCACGGAGGAATTACTTTCGAAAGTGTTTTTTTGGCCTGCAGTCACACAGATTTACGCTGATAGGCTGCGCATTTCGCAGATTTAGCAGGACGGGATCGATATTAAAGTTGATTTTGAGCCTTGCACGGTTATTAATGCCGAGAAATTACTTGGCGCAGACGGTGGGGACCAATAAAAAAGAACGTGCATCCCTGCACGTTCTTTATAGAGTTTATTTATGTTAGGTTTAAAATTCAATGTCCACAATGGCTTTGATGGGGATATGCACCCCGCCTTTTAATGCGACATAATCTTCGGTGACTGCCCAAATGGTAGTTTTGACCTGGAGCATCGTGCCATCTTCCGTTTTAAATATAATGGTCACCTTGTTATGGTCGATGTTGCCCAGGATCAGGGCGCGGTCAAGTTCAAATTTTCTCAGACGCTGATGGACTTTCTCCATCATGACATCATTTTGAATAAATTTGAGCGAATGGAGTTGTTCTTTTTGAACTGTGGCTATATTTTCCATATTACGAAATGTTGTTGATGAGGATAATGAAGGAGATGTTTTTGATCCCTGAATAGATCATTTCATCAACTGGCCTATATTCTCAAATTTCGGAAAAGGATAAAAAGAGATTGTTTAAAGGTTGGACCACTGGTCCATTTTAGTAAGACTTCCGAATAGTCAATAATGCAGAAAACAAAGCCGGATACCTCTTGAAAGCCCGCCTTGACTTTTTTGGATTGATCCGAATTGTTTTGTTCACCGACAGCCCGCGGTAGATCTGGAAT
>DATGMS010000376.1:0-5738 GCA_035307285.1 Cyclobacteriaceae bacterium | reverse complement strand
CCTTGAAGAAAAAAGGGCGGGCTTTTCTGCGGCAAAAGCCATAGAAATGATGAAAAGAATGTATCAGATAGAAATAGTCTTACCTGCTTCTAAAGAGTTGGCAAGGATCCCATTGAAACTCGACCATCTCCAAAACCAGCTCCTAAAATACTTCTCCTGATTTTGGGTGCCGCATAGCGGAAAACAGGAGGGTAAGCATCCAGGGAAACCGGAACCCCAACTTGATGAACTAAGGCAATTTCTGGCGTGAGATAATTTTTAAGGAAAAACTGTCCGGCAAAACAAGACCGCGCTCATATCACTAATGGGCTACACACCGTTCAGGGAACAGGTCCCGGTCTATGGTGTTCCTTTCGGAAGTTTCTAGCTAGGTTTAATCAACGGAAGAAATCATTATTAAAATCCGGATGCAATTTCACTCTTGAAAATATCATGGCCTTAAAGTAGACATACACACCTCTACAATATCCTCAAACATTTCTTTGTCTGCATCAAATTTTACAGTGACACGAAGCCCGTTCAGGGAATTAAATACAAACCTCGCCAAGGAACGAGAAGGAAGCTTAGTCGTAAAAATGCCTTTTTCCTGACCAAGTTCAATGACGCTGCAGAGTGCCTTTTCGGTATCATGCATAATGGAATTGGCAATGGCTGCAATTTCTGAATCAACGGGCGCCAATTCTACGGCTGAATTAATCACGAAACAACCCTTGGCGCTGTTTTCTCCAATAGCTTCATTTTTAACCGATTCAAAAAAAAATCTGATATAGGCCTCTACATCCTCTACGCCGTTTTGCGGATTTATAACAGGATCAATTCTTTCTTTACGATATTGCTGCAAGGCCTTTACAAAAAGAGAATGCTTGTCAACAAAAGTATCGTATAAACTAGAACGGCTAATGCCCAAATTATCTACTAAATCCTGCGCGGAAGTTGCATTATAACCTTTTAGCCAGAACAAGTTCATTGCTCTATCCAATATCTCATGCTCATCAAATTCTTTTGTTCTTGCCATAAATAAAAACTTTGTAGAGAAGCGGACTCCCCTACAAAGTTAGTAAATTCAGGAACGAATATTCCGTTTTAACGCAAATTTTTTATACCCGAACAGCATTAACAGAAGCTCCACTGTCAATAGTATACTCAGCGCCCGAAATAAATGAGGCTTCATCTGATGATAGAAATGTGATAAGCTTGGCAACCTCTTCTGGCTTTCCAAACCGTTTGAAAGGCATAACTTTTTCCTTCAGGAAGTTGTGCACTTCCTCAGTTCCCATTTCACCTCTGAAAATCATAGCTGTTTCTGTCATAGCTGGAGCCACGGTATTAACCCTGATTTTCCTTCCCGACAATTCCACCGATGCAGATTTACTGTAGGCGGTCAGTGCGGCTTTGCTTGCCGAATAAATACTTGTGCCTGTGGCATAGCTAAAAGCGCTGACAGAGGTCACATGAATAATGGAGGCGCCTTCATTGAGAATAGGAACAAATTTCTCCGTAGTGAAAACTGCTCCTTTAAAGTTGATATTTGCCAGCGAATCAAAAATTTCCTCGGTTATTTCCCCCACAGGCTCTTGATGAGATACCCCTGCGTTGACAACCAATAACAGACTTGACCTGCTCAACCAGCTGTTCAGTGTCGGAAACTTTTGACGCATCAGCTTGAATCCCGATTGCATTATTGCCCAATGTCGCCACGGCTTCATCAATAGTTTTTTTGTTGCGGCCTGTGATGACCACTTTTGCCCCTTGTGCAATAAATTCTTTGGCTGTGGCAAATCCAATACCTGTGTTGCCGCCAGTAATTACTGCTATTTTGTTTTTCAGCTTACTCATTTTTGATTAGTTTAAATTCATAATGGAATGAATGTTCCGTAAAGTTTCGGTTAATGGAACGATTATTCCAATTAAAAGTTCACGTTTCAGCAATAATTATATCATTTTTAGCTATAGCGTAATGTTTACACCCTTATCGACGCTTTGACAAACCTTCCCTACCCTCATAGGCACCGGACAGCATAACTAACCCATCAATCTCGTTCGGGACAGCTTTTGCTACAGAAAAGGCAGCTGCAACCCCCAAACTGTGCCCCAGAACATCCACTTCAGAAAACCCCAAATCTTGATATAGGCAACGGTTTCAGCCATATCAGCAATCCATCTGTCCACTCCCGGTGCATCACCCCTATTGCCGCCAGACAAGCCGTGCCCTCTATAGTCCAACCCAAACGTAGTATAACCACGTTCAGAAAACAGTCTTCCTGCCATGTCATATGCACCACTATGGGCCGTAATTCCATGTAGAATCAGTATTGCGACCTCCTCTTTGTCTGAGAGTGCGGGATCTGGATTCCATCGGCGCAAAAACAGTGTTTCGCCATCAGTTGTGCGTACTAAATGGTGTGGATCTTTAAGTTCATCTCTTAAAGCCGCTGCTCTGATTTCGGAAATGCCGACATGCTGTGTGGGAGAGTCAATCGGATAATATGCTAAAACGAATGCCATACCTACAAAGACAATGATTGCAATAAAGAGAAATTTCAAGAGCCTCTTTGTTTTCATACTTTACGTTCTGTTGTTTTTTCAAATATTGGCATCAGTTAGTTCGGGGAGCTATTCCTACCAAATTGTTTAATTCACCCAAATCGATTTGATGTTGACAAATTCTCGGATTCCATAGCCTGAAAGCTCTCTACCATACCCGCTGTTCTTAATTCCCCCAAAGGGCAACCGAGGATCAGAAGTTACTAGTTTATTCACAAAGGAGCTTCCGGCTTCAAGTTGTAATGCTACTTTTTCTCCGCGTTCTCTGTTAGAAGTGATGACTCCTGATCCTAAACCAAATTGAGAATTATTGGCCAGCGCAATGGCTTCATTTTCATCCTTTGCCCGGATTACAGAGGCTACGGGTCCAAAAAGTTCATTGTCAAAAGCCTCCATGCCCGGGCGCACATCGGTCAGGATAGTGGCCGGATAGTAAGCTCCCGTTCCTTCCGGGATTATTCCCCCAAGTAAAAGGCGGCCACCCTGCGCAATGGTTTTTGTGACTTGTCCGTGTATTTCATCGCGTAAATCCAACCTGGCCATAGGACCATAATAGGTAGATTCATCCATAGGATCACCCATTTTTGCATCACGCATCTTTTTGGTAAAGAGTTCCAGAAATTCATCGTAAATGGCATCGAGCACCACAAAACGCTTGGCTGCTATACAGGTCTGGCCGTTGTTCTGCAATCTTCCAAACGTAGCCAAGTCGGTCGCCTCTTCCAAGTCTGCATCCTCCAAAACAATATAGGCATCGCTTCCGCCCAGCTCCATTACAGTTTTTTTCAAATTGGCTCCGGCAACCGACGCAACGGAACGCCCTGCAGGGTCACTTCCTGTCAGAGTTACCGCTACGATATTCTTATCTTCGATGATGGCTTTTACATCTCCTGCATTTATATTCAGATTGGTAAATACGCCTTCCGGAAATCCTGCTTTCATAAAAGCATCCTCCAAGGCAAATGCGCTTCCCTGTACATTGGAAGCATGTTTCAACATCCCGGTATTCCCAGCCATTACTGCAGGTGCTGCAAAGCGGATCACTTGGTAAAACGGAAAATTCCACGGCATCACAGCCAGAATAACCCCCATTGGTTGGAATGCGACGTAACTCGTGGTTGCTTCAGTATCCACTATCTCCTTTCCAAGTAAACTTTCCGCATTATCAGCATAGAAGCGGCATACCCATGCACATTTTTCAATTTCCTTTCTTGCCTGCACGAGCGTTTTCCCCATTTCTGTCGTAGCCAGACGTGCGTATTCTTCTTTGCGGGCATCGAACAGGTCGGCAAGCGCATGCATTAGCGCTGAGCGTTCCGCAAAGCTTGTTTTGCTCCAGGAAGCATACGTTTCCTTAGCCAACACAATCTTTTCCTTAGCTTTTGAAATAGCTATCCGTTCGTACTCCGCTACAGTCTCCCCGTTTGCAGGGTTAATCGTTGTTGCTTTACTCATGATCTTGTTTTTTAGGTCCACTGGAATATTCCTTAATTAATACATTTAAAATTTCATGGTTTAGAGAGTAATCGACGGCTAAATCGATAAGATGTACCCCCTTGGAGTCTAAAGCATCTCTCAGTACCTGTTGAAAATCATCTACGGAAACCGGCCGATATCCACGGGCTCCGAAGCTCTCCGCATACTTAACAAAATCTGGGTTCCCATAATCCAATCCATACTTCACAAATCCGAGATCCTGCTGCTTCCATTGTATCATGCCGTAGGCATGGTCATTCAGGATAATGACTACCAGGTCGAGATGCAGGCGTATGGCAGTTTCCAATTCCTGGGAGTTCATCATAAAGCCTCCATCTCCGTTTATGGATATTACTTTTTTCTCCGGATTAATTATTTTTGCCATCATCGCCGAAGGAAGCCCTGCTCCCATCGTTGCCAATGCATTATCAAGGAGTAGACTGTTCTGTACATAAGCCGGATAATTTCGTGCAAACCATATCTTGTACATTCCATTGTCCAAAGTAACGATACCGTCATCGGGGAGAATATCTCTCACAATCTTCACCACACGCTGGGGCAAAACCGGAAAACGGTTGTCGTTCCTGTATTTTGCCAGGTGGGTCGACACGTTTTCTTTTATTTTAAGAAATAAATCAGTATTCCAGGTATTGGCATAGGGCTTTAAAGACTCGGTCAATTCCTTAACACCGTTTGCTATATCTCCGATAACGTTTAGCTGTGGGAAGTAAACATCGTCAACCTCGGCAGGAAAAAAATTGAGATGAATCACCTTACGTTTGTCCTCTTTATTCATGAAAAAAGGTGGCTTTTCAATGGTATCGTGCCCTACATTGATAATCAGATCCGATTGTTTAATGGCTTCATGCACAAAGTCATAATCGGACAATGCCGCTGTTCCCAGGTATAAGGGATGGCGTTCGTCTATGATCCCTTTCCCCATTTGGGTATTGAAAAAAGGTATTCCTATAGAATCGACAAAGGCTGTTAACGCTATACTCGCCCGTTTTCTATTGGCTCCGGCTCCGATGAGCAATAGAGGCCTGGCAGCTTCTCTGATCAGGTCTGCGGCCTGCTGAATGACATCTGTCCCTGCACAGGGAATCTTAAAATCTACCACTTCAAATGTCATGGAGTTTGGCACTTCTTCCCTTGCAACGTCTTCGGGGAGCTCTATATGGGCTGCTCCCGGCCTTTCATCCTGAGCCAGCCGAAATGTCTCCCTGACTATAGAAGGAATATGTGCACCATGGGTGACCTGCTTGCTGTACTTGGTAAGCGGATGCATCATATTGACCACATCAATAATCTGAAATTTCCCCTGTTTACTCTTCTTGATCGGCTTCTGCCCGGTAATAATAACGAGGGGCATAGCGCCTAATTGAGCGTAAGCTGCCGGGGTCACCAAATTGGTAGCCCCCGGTCCCAGCGTAGAGAGGCAAACCCCTGGCTTGCCGGTTAGTCTGCCATAAGTAGCAGCCATAAATCCCGCGCCCTGCTCGTGCCGGGTAAGGATTAACTTTATTTTTTCTGATCTCCTTATAGATTCCAAAAAGTCTAAGTTCTCCTCCCCAGGAAGTCCAAAAATATATTCAACCCCTTCATTTTCTAAAGCCTTAACAAATACCTCTGATGCTTTCATAGTATTTAATTTATTACTATCAGTATATAATGAGGAAAGAATTCCAACTGCATTACCTTTCTTTGTAATGCCAATT
>DATGMS010000375.1:0-13084 GCA_035307285.1 Cyclobacteriaceae bacterium | reverse complement strand
GATCTAGGATGGGCTGGTTTCGAGCGAACTTCACATAGCTCTGGGTGTCGGGAACCAGCACCAGTGACCAGGAGTTTTCTTGGGCCAATGCCGGCGCCTGATAATCCGTCTGGGCTTTTACTTCTCCGAAGAGGAACAGGACAAGTAAAAAATTCAGTAAAATTAGCTTTTTCATCATGGTGGGTTTTTAGGTTTTATACTTAGTCTAATATTTTCTCGCAAGGCGCAAAGGTTTTAAGGGAACCCAACGTCCTATCATTTCTAAGCTTCCTCTTTGCGGCTCTGCGACTTCGCGTGAAACTTCTTGACTGTTCTTCTCTCGCAAAGACGCCAAGGAGCAAAGGTTTTTCTTTCATATCTGATTAAGTCTCTTCCAAAATAAATTTTCTTGTCAGCACCGGTAGAAAGCCACCCTTTGCGGCTCTGCGCCTTCGCGTGAGAAATTTCTTGACTGTTATTCTCTCGCAGAGAAACTAAGGCGCAAAGCTTTCAAGGGAACTCCAACGTCCTGTCATCCTAAGCTTCCTCTTTGCGGTTTTATGCCTTCGCGTGAGAAACTTCTTGACTGTTATTCTCTCGCAGAGACGCTAAGGCGCAAAGATTTTAAGGAAACCCAACGTCCTGTCATCCTAAGCTTCCTCTTTGCGGCTCTGCGACTTCGCGTGAGAAACTTCTTGACCGTTCTTCTCTCGCAAAGACGCCAAGGAGCAAAGCTTTCAAGGGAACCCAACGTCCTGTCATTTCAAAACTTCCCCTTCTGACTCGTACATTATATCTTTTTCAAATTTAAATCTATAATTATAGATTATTCACTACTCTAGTGATTCCGTCTTTTATAAGAGGTACATTAAAATTAATTAGCAAGCCCAGCTTCACACCTGTGAGTTTTAGGTAGGTCAATAATTGTTTATGATGGACAGGAGCAATAGTTTCAACAGACTTCAACTCAATGATCACTTTGTTTTCAACTATAATATCAGCGCGAAAACCCAACTCCATCCTGAGTTCCCTCCATAATACCGGAATTGCTTTTTGTCGACCCAATTCTAAACCTTGACGTTTTAACTCATAAAACATGACTTCTTCATAAACGGACTCCAACAGGCCGGGCCCTAGTTGGAGATGTATATGATAAGCTGAATTCACTATCACTTTAGAAATTTCATTTTCTGTCATATCTGTGAATTAAAACAGTCCCCTTCAAAATAAACTTTCCCGGCAGCATGGTAGAAAGCAATACCTTTGCGGTTTTGTGCCTTCGAGTGAGAAACTTCTTGAATGTTCTTCTCTCGCAGAGACGCCAAGGTGCAAAGATTTTTCTTTCATATCTTATTAAGTCTCTTCCAAAATAAATTTTCTTGTCAGCACCGGTAGAAAGCCACCCTTTGCGGCTCTGCGCCTTCGCGTGAAACTTCTTGACCGTTCTTCTCTCGCAAAGACGCCAAGGAGCAAAGCTTTCAAGGGAACCCAACGTCCTGTCATTTCTAAGCTTCCTCTTTGCGGTTTTATGCCTTCGCGTGAGAAACTTCTTGACTGTTCTTCTCTCGCAAAGGCGCTAAGGCGCTAAGCTTTTAAGGGAACCCAACGTCCTGTCATTTCTAAGCTTCCTCTTTGCGGCTCTGCGACTTTGCGTGAAACTTCTTGACTGTTCTTCTCTCGCAAAGGCACTAAGGCGCTAAGCTTTTTAAGGAACCCAACGTCCTATCATTTCTAAGCTTCCTCTTTGCGGCTCTGCGCCTTCGCGTGAAACTTCTTGACTTTAAAAGAAAGATTATTCATTCTGGTGCGGAAACAATTGCAGTTTTTAATAGCGGAAGATAGGTAAAAATGATCAACCGGAGCCTTGTTGAAGCAATTATAGGCAAACAATTAATAAAATTAACCTGGGGGTAATATTAGATTCAGCTTCCCGCAAATCACACTGATTGACGCTGATCACCTAGGTGAAAATCTCCTATACATGCCTATCGATAAATCTATGGCGAGCTTAAAACATCGTTGAATCAACTTACCCAATTGCACTACAAGGAATAGATGCTTGAATTATGGGGCGAAAAATTATATACCCTGCTCTTTCCTGCTAAAAAAAGCGGCTAGGAAAATCCCTAACCGCTCTGATAGTAATTTTGGCTCAAATGAAAAGAAGAGGATTGTGCCACCGGGAAGCAGTGGCCAGATCACTGGCACCAATTCTTACATCTTCCCTAAAGACACTACTGTCTTGAGGAGACGGTCATGTACAGCTTTTCTTGATTCCGCATATCTGGATTTGTCATAGCAATACGTGTAGTTACTTAGGTGAAGGATAACCTTGTTCTGTTCTTCTACATATTCTACAGAAATACGCAGTCCGCTGGTATAATCCAACTGCACCAAATTCATTTGCTCCAGTTCCGTAGGCCCTTTCCTCCCCGTCAACAAATTGTTGAAAACCTTCTTCTTGTAATCGGTAATCAGAATAAGCTCATCATGGATAAGGTCCGTGGGCGGATGTACCCTGTACTTGTCAAACAGCTTTTTGGACTCTGAAGCCATGTTAAAAGTCTTCTCTCCATACAAATTATACCGGGTTTGGATGGCGATATGTTTGTCCAGAAGCGTAAGGTTCTGAGTTCTTAGCTTCAAAACTATGGCGGCAACCATCTTTAGAAGTTGCAGCGCATTTTCTGTAACATCCCCGTCTACGATAACCGTATTTCTATCATCCAATGCAATGGTAGGAACAGTATTGGCTGCCCGAACAGTCTGCAGCGCTTCATATCCTGCATGCGAATAGGTGATTTTTCCTTCGTTCTTTTTGACAATGTTGTCGATCTGATTAGATAAAAGCAAGGACTTTACCACGAGGAGATCATGGGCCGCCTCCGGATTGTCAGTCGCTGTCTGTGTCAAAAAATACTCCGCGAATATGGCAGCTTGTTGATGGGCATTAAAAGCCTGAAATTTGTCATCAGGATTTTTATAAGCCAAAATAATTCTTTTAAAATCGGAGCTAAAGCCCACGATAAAATCAGTAGGTTCATTTTTTGATGCCTCTATGGCAGGCATCAGGAATTTAAAATTCAACGTTTCCTCATCGACAGAGGCCGGATCATACGTGACTTCTCTAAAAGCTAACTCCTCCGAAGCTTCAGAATACTTTAAGGTGTGGTTTTTGGGCAGATACAGTGTCCCTATGACCGCTTCTTTCAATTCGTTTTCGATATTTTCCATGATTATTAATTCCTTAAAGTTGAGCTACTGGTTTACGATTTATAGTAACAGGTACTGTGAGTCAGGTCATTTTCATACAAAAAAATGCAATGGTTTTGGGTCAAGGAGGTGAGGCATGAACAATAACCTTCTGAAATAACGCTGTTCAACTACTGTCGGGTGATATTTAAATACAAAATTAAGTTAAAAGCCCAAATAAACAAGCTTCCCTGAGGCGTTCCTGTACACCTTTAACTTAACAATAGGAATCCGTGGACGGCCCCTCCACTTTAAAGCATCGTTATATTTTGCTTAACAACCTTTTACTCAAGTGATGAAACCTAAAGACCATCATTAATCCGGCACAGGTAAGGCCGATTAATAATCCATACCAAATCCCCTGTTCATTAAGACCATATCTAAATGCCAGAAAATAACCCAAAGGCAGCCCTATGACCCAGTAAGCCACCAATGTAATGACCGTCGGGATTTTCACATCAGCCATACCGCGCAATGCCCCGAGCCCTACGACCTGTATACCATCTGAAAGCTGGAAAAGTCCAGCAATGACGAGCAAGCTGGCCGTCACTTCTACTACCGAAAGATCATTGATATAAAGTAAGGGCAGATAATTCCGAAACGCAATGAGTGCAACTGCAAAAAAAAGCATGAAGATAGTAACCATACTAAAGGTGGTAAAGCCAATTTCTCTTAAGCTTCGGATGTCCTTCCTTCCTAGTTGGTTGCCGACCCGTACCATGGCCGCGGAAGACAGGCCTGCAGCCATCATATAACTGATTGAGGCCAGGTTGATGGCGATTTGGTGGGCTGCCAGGGCGTTGACTCCGATCCAGCCCATCATAATGGCTGCCGCACTAAATGCCCCTGTCTCAAAGACAAACTGGAATCCGGTAGGAACACCAATATTCAACATTTTAGAAACTAGTGGGAAGCTCAACTTTTTAAATCCTAAACCTATCCTGTAAGGCTTATATCTCTTCGAGTTCCAGACATAATAATATATCATGCCCGCCATCAATATCCTGGAAAATAATGTTGCCCATCCAGCGCCGTTCAAGCCTAAGGCAGGAAATCCCAGATTTCCGTATATCAAGACCCAGTTAAGAAAAACATTGATTAGATTACAGAATATCGTAATGGCCATCGCTTGCTTTGTCTGCGACAAACCCTCTGTAAATTGTTTGAAAGTCTGGAAAACCATGAACGGAAGCAGGGAAAAGGTAACGATGGCCAAATAGGGAATGGCCAGATTTACAACTTCAATCGGCTGGTTGAGGTGGTACAAGCCCGGCGATGCGAGAAGGATCACGGTAAACAAAACAATTCCCGTGAAAACATTGATGGCAAATCCATGCTTGAAAACCCGGGTGATTCTCTTCAATTTTCCTTCTCCATCAGCGGCAGCCACCAGCGGGGTAATGGCCATGGAGACCCCGATCCCAAACATCATGATAACAAAGAATATGCTATTGCCTAGGGAAGCCGCAGCCAGAGGCTCTGCACCTAACCTACCGACCATCATGTTATCAGCGATCCCCACGGACACCTGCCCTAGCTGACTCAGCATGACAGGGTAAGCTAAAGCAAAAGTTTTAGGAAAATGTTTCTTGAAATTAATACCCTTCATTATCTATTACCTACTGACAAACATCATCGACAAGATTACAACCCCAGCAGCCGACCGGCCTTTAATAGACCGGCTACACTTATGGCATCGGTGATCTCACCTTTCATCACCATCTCAATGGCCTCGTTCAGAGGTATTTTTTGAATCTCTAGCACCTCGGTATCCTCAAACTCTGTCTGCCCAGGGGTCAGCTCTTCGGCCAAAAAAACAAAACCTTCCTCATCAGATACCGAGTTGGATGGATGGATGCGCATTATTTCCGTCCATTTGTTGGCTAAAAGCCCGGTCTCTTCCTTCAGCTCACGTTGGGCACTTTTCAGAACGCTACTTCCGAGAGGGCCTCCTCCCATGGGGATTTCCCACGAATATTCATTGAGTGTATAGCGAAATTGACCGATAAGCCAAGTATTTCCTTCCTCATCTACGGGGATAATCGCTACTGCTTTGTTTTGGAACAGTACCTTTCCATAAATGCCTTCGGTACCGGCTGGGGTGATCACATCATGTTCTTCGAGCTTTATCCAAGGATTCGAATAGATCAGTTTCTTTTTGAGTGTTTTCCAGGGATTATTCATTGAAATAAATCATAAAAAAAGGGTGGCTGATTAAGCCACCCTTCCTGTTAACATAAATAAGATTATGCTGGAATAGGCAAAACTTTGCTATCCTTGAAGGTTGAAAGAATGACCATGGATTGCATAGAATCCACTTCTTTGATCTCACTTACTTTTTCCAACATTAACTTTTGGTAAGCAGTGATATCTTTAGAAATAATTTTGAGGATGAAATCTCCCGTACCGGTAATATGGTGACATTCAATAATTTCTTGGATATTATTGATCTCTTTCATAAAAGCGTCAATATGCGTCTTATTATGACCGATAAGTCCCACCAAAACAAAAGTACTTACTCCAAGACCAATCTTTTCCGGGTCTAATTTAGCATGATAGCTTTTTATGATTCCTGACTGCTCTAGCTTCTTCACCCTCTCCAAGGTAGGAGCTGGAGACAACCCAATGTCTTTTGACAATTGTGCATTGGTGATTTTTGCATGACCTTGAAGTATTTCAAGGATCTTACGGTCTATTTTGTCGAATTTCACTTTTATGTTATTATCCATGTTATAAAGTATTTTCAAAATTATATTAGGTGCAAAGGTAATCTAATTTCAATTTATTTTAAAGCATTTACTAAAAAAAACGGGGTATTGAACGAAATATTGTTATCAGTTGAAATAATATTATTCATGTAAATAGCGAACATCATCCCTCTATCTGGGGAAAAGTTACCAATTCTCCTGATTTGAAATTAAGAAAACGTCGAAGCTAGGGTTAAAGTTTATTCTTTTTTAAAAAATCACGGGCTTCCTTATGTGCAGGATGTTTTCTTTTAGCAAGTTTTTTTACTTGGTTAAAATATCCCTTCGCTGCCTTTTTGTCCCCCCTGTTCAAAGTGAGTTCTCCCAGATGGATCAGTGAATACAGGTGATACCCGCTTTCCTCACTTTCTGCTTCCTCCCCGAAACTGATCGCCCTTCTGTAAAATTTTTCGGCTTCGACCGGTTGATTCACCTTTTCAAAATACTGTGCCGCAAAAAAAGCAGCATACCTCCCGCTATTTGATTCATAGCCAAACCAGTTTTCATCTATCCTTTTCAGGATCTCCATCGAGACCTCTTTGGCTTCAAGGCTCCTTCCTACCGCATAGAGCTGCCTTGCGAAATACCGGTGAAAGTAGGGGTTGTTGGGGTATTTATTATGAAGATAGGAGGTAATACGCAGCGCCTCAAAAGGCTTCCTCTCCTCTGAAGCATATAGGCGGAAAAGAAAATACTGGGCTTCCACCCTTGCATAAAAAGCATTGTCAGACACTTCCTCCAGTTGCCGAAGCCCCAAATCCTTATCTCCTTTGGGAAAGAGCATCATCACTGGCCTTAGAAGCGGGTAATTCTTAGGAATCCAAACGGAAAAATAATTAAAAAGTGCATCGCCCAACAACAGTTCCACATTAAGTTCTTCTTCCCCCCTACTCAATTCCATGTATTTAAGTGCATTCTTTCCAGCAAAGGCAGCTTTGGTCCAGCTTTCTCTCTCACTGTACAGCCTTCCTTCAAATCCGTAAGCGGCAGCCAGAAAAAATGCCGCTTCTTTGTTTTGGGGGTTTGACTTGTATAGAGACTCCGCCTTATTGATGGTTTCATCCATGTATTTAAAGAATATTCCATCATATTTCTCATTCTCTGTGTCCGGTGTAATCTTCCACCATTGGCTTAAGCCCATCAAAAAATAAGGCAGGGGGTGGTCTGGGTACGAGTGCGCCATGACTTTAAATCCTCTTTCGGCAGTTTCGAAATCGAAGTTGTAAAGGCTGTTGACCGCTTCAGTAATCCTAAATTGAAGGCCTTTGTCAAGCAATAGGTAGGGGGATTCTTCCGGTGCGGTGACCTGTTCGCTGCCAACCATCTGGGCTTCCGCTGCCTCCAATCCCAGGCACAAAAAGAATATATACAGTACGGTACGCTTAATCATTTTCCTTTTATTTTCACGCAAAATTAGAGGCATTCCCAAACAAAAACATATTTTTGAGAGGATTTAATTAATTATGAGTTTATCATCCACCAAATTATCTCAACGAACAGAGGAAATAATAAATTTCGATAAGAGGTTATTTTTTCTCTTACTTGTGGCCCTATTTCTTATCATAAGGTATTTGACGGATGAATTGATCCTTCAGTCCATCCCCGGCCGACAGGAATTGGAAAAAGAAGGAGCTTTCAGTTACTTTTACCTCTTCAATACCCTGGGTTATCTTTGGACCCCTTTTGCCTTGCTCTGGAAGTTTACGCTTACTGCCTTCGTGATATGGGTGGGCGCTTTTATGGGGGGCTACAAGCTCTCCTTCAGGGAACTGTGGAAATTCGCCATGATCGCTGAAATCGTATTTATCCTTCCTGAATTGATCCGGCTTCTTTGGTTCCTCATAGTGGTGCAGCCGGAAAATTTTCTGGAAATTCAGAATTTCCAACCCCTTTCGCTTCTTTCAGTGGTCGATGCCGAACAGGTGGAACAGCGGTTCCATTACCCACTGGGCGCATTGAATCTATTTGAGGTAATTTATTGGTTTCTCCTAGCCATAGGGATCCACACCATAAGCCGAAGAAGCTTTTCCACCTCTTTGTTGATTGTCCTCTGCAGTTATACCTTTTGTTTCCTTTTGTGGTTAGGGTTTTATATGGTGGTCTACAAATAAAGGTTTTAAGCTTGCGTTTAAGGCTGCTGGATCGAGTTAGTTCTTTCTGTCGGAGCAATTGATGTCTTCAGGGTTTCCTTCCAGGCAGTCAGCGCCAATGAATCCGGTATATCCACATCTTCAAAAGTTATAAGCTGGCCTGGCTCTACGTTCCTTTTGAACCGAGCATGGCTCATCAGCCCTATAGGAACATGGCTGGGTTGGGCAATAATTTCTACTGTTTCACCTCTGACCTCCATGCTCCCTATTGCTTTATCGATTGATGAACCGGCCTTGAGTTCCGTTTTGGCAATTGATCCGACGCTAATTGTTGGGCGGTCTCCATTGTCCAAAAGTATCTCCTTCTTGTCTACCAAATTTAAAATGGTGTTGGGAATTTCAAAAAAGCAGAGATGGTTTGGCTTGTAAAGCAAATAGAAAGGGCCATCTCCCATTTTGTACGTTTTTAATTCCGCAGCGAGATCCTCCTGATGGGTAGCGGTAATAAAAACCCCCGGAGGGGATTTTTTAGAAATTATATAATCACTTAGCACAGTTTTTCTTTCTAGAGCTTGCCGACCCAAGGCAAAGGCGCCTTCCTCAAAATTATTGGTAGGTAGACCGATCATTCCTTGCTTGGCAATATCCAACCCAAAAAAGTTGGCTACCATGCATTGCTCAATCTGCAGCTTGGTGCCGTCGGTAAAAGACGTGACGGAATGGAGGCTATACCCTTGTTTCTGCCCCCAGTAGATCATGTCCTCCAGCCGAGGGTTGACATCAAGAAATCCCTTAATATTGCCATATACTAGCGGCTTGAATCCCATTTGAATCACTTCAAGATTCAGGGCGGCCAAACAGCCGGGCTGGTCACCGTTGGCTTCAGTAAGCGTCCCGCGCTTGGACAACCATGATCCTGACACCACTTGGGTATCAGCATCCATGGTCACCACTGGCAGCTGATATGTAAATGCCAGATCGATGATAAAGGTGGAATAAACGACATCTCCGGTACTCACTACTATGACGTCAGAGGATTCCATTAACTTTTCGGGATCACGGGAGAGCAAATCCTGGTCTACTCCCAGGTTTTCGATAACGTCCGTCCTTCTGGTAAGAATTCCAGAAATGCTAAAATCATTGCGCCTAGCCAGGAGTTTAGCTAGCCCGCGGCCAATTCCTCCAGTGCCAACAATACCTATTCTGATAGGATCTCTATATGCTTTTGCCATGTAAAAATAAATTTAATCAAAAGTATGCTGTTCATTTATATCGTAAAACTGAAGAATTTCATTTTTCTAGCTGAAACTAATAATGTGCCGAAAAATCCGCTTGTGAACAATTGAAGAAATAATATACACATCCTTCCGCTGAAGGGCAAATTTTTCCGACAATTCTTTAACTATCAAGATGATTTTAATCAGGCAGAAGTAGGCAGACTGCTTTGGTGAAGAGATCCATGCTTATTAGTTTGGTCAAACAGGAGATGGCTAAATCTCCCGCAGATAACACCGTGCCGGCTTGCCTTACGATAGGGAGGTCTGCGGGAAAACAGGGCGCCCTATTATTAGCAAGCATGGTCCGTGTCTCTTCGATAGCATTAATGACCTTTTAAAAGATAAATCCCCTTAATTCGTTATTATTTTTTTATTTTCGCCTTTCATATCAAGATACTTAGGAATGTTAGACTATAGAAGGATCAATAACCTCACAGGCTGGATTGTTTTTTTGATTGCCTCCCTGACTTATGTGGCAACCATAGAAGAAACGGCTAGTTTCTGGGATCCGGGCGAGTTTATTGCCGTAGCCTATAAGCTTCAGGTACCTCACCCTCCCGGTGCGCCGTTTTTCTTGCTCGTTTACCGCATGTTCAGTTTTCTAGCTTTGGGGGAGGGCCTGGATGTAGCCTATTGGATGAACGTTGGCAGTGCCCTATTCTCGGGCTTCACCATTTTATTTCTTTTTTGGTCTATCACCTTGTTGGGTAGAAAACTGTTCCAAATAGAAAAAGGAAAGGAGAGTAGAGGACATACCATCACGTTGATGGGAGCCGGTATTGTAGGCGCTCTTGCTTATGCTTTCACGGATAGCTTTTGGTTTTCTGCGGTAGAGGCGGAAGTCTATTCCATGTCGTCCTTTTTTACTGCCATCGTTATTTGGGCTTTTCTCAAGTGGGATGTTATCGAAGATCCCAGGGACGAGAACCGCTACATGATATTTATCGCCTACCTGATCGGTCTTTCCATTGGGGTCCACTTGCTTAACCTGGTTGCGATACCGGCCATGGCGTTGATTGTTTATTTTAAAAAGTACAAAGAACCAAACCTTAAAGGGGGCATTATCGCTTTTCTATTGGGCGGTGTAGCTTTGGTTATTATCAATAACATTATCATTCCGGGTTTGCCGAGTCTGGCTGGTTCCGTAGAGATTTTCTTCGTGAACAGCATCGGATTGCCGTTCGGATCTGGCATCATCGTCTTTATTGTTCTGTTTTTGGGAGCTTTGGCGGCTGCCATCCGCCACTCCATCAAACAACAAAAAGTAATATTAAATACAGTTTTACTTTCTTTAACCTTTATCCTCGTCGGATACGGCTCCTACGCCTTGATAGTAATTCGTGCCAACGCCGATCCGGTGATCAACCAAAACCATCCTGAGGATATTATCAGCTTTGTCAGCTACCTAAAGCGGGAACAATATGGCTATCGGCCTTTGCTTCATGGACAGTACTTCACCGCCAGTGTTGTAGACCAAAAAGAAGGAGCACCGGTTTATGCCAAAGGGAAAGACAGATACGAAATTGTAGACTACCAGTTGGTCAACGAATATGATCCCGAAAAGACAACCATCCTCCCACGGATCTACTCGACCCAAGAACGGCACAGAGAAATCTACCGCGCAAAACTGGGGCTTCGAGAGGGTGAGGAACCGACCTTTGCGGACAATATATCCTTTATGTTTTCCCACCAGCTAGGCCATATGTATTGGCGGTATTTTTTGTGGAATTTTTCGGGAAGGGAAAGCGACTTTAGTGATGCTCCCTGGGTAGGGCTTTGGGAAACCATTAGCATTGACTATCCGGAATACATTAAAGAGAACAAGGCGCACAACAACTATTTGATGCTTCCTTTGATTTTGGGGTTGATTGGGGTGTTTTTTCAGGCAAGATATGATGCCAAATCCTTCGTCGTCACTTTGCTGTTGTTCTTGATGATGGGGGTAGTATTGGTGCTTTATCTTAATTCACCTCCGGTGGAGCCGAGGGAGAGGGATTACATTTATGTAGGATCTTTCTACGCGTTTGCAATTTGGATCGGGATGGGGGTAATGGCCATCGCCCATGCCATTGGAAAGGCGAACAAGAACTTTGCTGTAGCCGGTTTAGTGGCCACTCTGATTGCTTTTCCGGTGCCAGCCATCCTGGCCATCCAAAACTGGGATGATCATGACAGAAGCGACCGTTATTTCTCTGTGGATTCAGCTAGGAATTTTCTGGCATCCTGTGCGCCTAATGCCATTCTTTTTACGGGAGGGGATAATGACACTTTCCCTCTATGGTATGTACAAGAGGTGGAGGGATTCAGGACCGATGTCCGAGTGATCGTTTTGAGTTATTTCGACACAGACTGGTATGTGGATCAGATGACAAAGCAAGCGCACGAATCCGCTCCTTTGGATTTCACCTTGGACAGAAACAATTATAAAAAGGGTACCAACGATGTGCTTTATGTAACGGAAAGATTAGAAGCCATTTCACTAAAAGAATATCTTAAATTGCTTGAAAGCAACAGTGACCTGCTAAAGCTTAGCTCAAGCTTTTCGAATTCTATTAATTCCGTCCCTTCAAGAAATCTGATTTTAGAAATTGATCAGGAAAAGGTATTAAACTCTGGTGTCGTTCCCGAAAACATGGAGGACCTGATCATTCCACAGATGAACCTGAGAGTAAAAGGAAACTATATGACCAAAGGTACTATGATGCTGATGGATCTGATCGCTACCAATGACTGGGAAAGGCCCATTTATTTCAACAATACTTCGATGGCGACCATTGGCTTTGACCTCCAAAACCATGTGGTGATGGAAGGTCTGACGTACAGACTACTCCCCATCCAAAAACCGGAAAATGTGCAAGAATTGGTCAACACCGATTTGGCATATAAAAACGTAATGGAGAATTTCGCTTTCAGGGGAATGAATAATCCCGACAATTATTTTGATGATGAATTCAGAAGATTTACCTCAAACCATAGAAGTGCGTTGAACAGTCTTACTATCGCCTTATTGGAAGAGGATAAAATGGAAATGGCTGCTGACATCCAGAAGCTCAGCCTTGAGAAGCTGCCCAACGAGGCCATCCCTTACGACCTCGCCAGTGGACAGTCCGTGCCGTTGTTGTTCGAGATGGGAGAAGATGATCTGGCCCTAGACATCATAAAAGAAATGTCTGTCAAATCAGTGCAGCTTTTGGAATTTTATGATGCCACAGGCCGTCAGTTGGACAGGGAATCAAGTATATCTATCGAGATGCTACGTTACTTCGTCCCCTTGTTAAAAGAACGTGGTTATGATGAGGATGCCACTAAAATACAGAATGACATGGACCGGCTATTTGGGCAATCAGGTAGCCAGAGGCTGAACAGGAGGTAATGGGCAGATTGTTGATTTTAAAAAACACCTATATTTTCATTCCGCTTTTTTAAAAGAGTTGGACGAAACGGATATTCCCTTATGAGACTACGTATTCCCTTTTTTCTTACTCTAGTGGTTCTGGTAAACCAGACGTATGTCCACGCTCAGACGCAGGGTAGGGCCATGCCCGTTTTCAAAAATGGGGAGGCCCAAATTGTTCCCGCTTTTGAGGATCCTTCGCAATGGATAAGACATGATCTTTGGGTTGAGACCTCTTTTGACTCCGATGGGGATGGTCGCTTAGACCGCATGCATGTAGCTGTCACCCGTCCGGCACAGACTGAAACGGAAGGATTAAAACTTCCTGTCGTGTATGAATCCAGC
>DATGMS010000374.1:0-15806 GCA_035307285.1 Cyclobacteriaceae bacterium | reverse complement strand
CCCTAGCTTTCCCAATTCATATTGGAGAAGCTGGATATCTGTCGGTTTTCTTACAAATGAAAATCCTATCATGTCCGCATGTTCCGCAATAAATGGAAGATTAGCCATGTCCTCGTCTGTTAAGGAGGGAAGGTTTAATGTGGTTTGGGGAAGATTAATTCCTTTCTCTTCTCGTAGCTTTCCGCCTTTTGGATTTGTTGTCACAATTCTTATAGCCAGACAATCACCGTTTTTTTCTTCGACAACGCCTCCGATCTTCCCGTCATCAAACCAGATTTTTTCATTGAGCTGTACATCATTAAAAATTTCGGGTATACGGCAAGAGATCATCGGGATTTCATCCGCATGGGTATTTTTACCTTTAGCTAGCTCTTCTGCCATTGCTTCTTCCCTGTAAAGGTGGAGAATATCCCCCTGACAAAGCAAGATATGAGGATTTCTTTTTCCTTTCGTCTTCCTTCCTATTTTTCCGGTGCGGAGCTTGGGCCCGGCTAAATCGAAGTATAACGCACATTTTTTACCCGTTTCCTTAGCGGCAAGCTTAACATTGTCCGCCATTTTCTCCCACACCACGACATTGTCGTGGCTGCAGTTGATGCGGGCGATTCCCATTCCGGCGATAATAAGATCTTTTACATGGGAATATTCAATTGCATAGCTGGATAAGGTGACCATAATAGTGGTGTTCTTCGGCTTTTGATGAACCTTAAACAGCCTCTTCGTATTTTTTTTCAGGACTTTTTGGCTTTCTAGAAAATTTGCCGGATGCTTGCCTAGATCATGTCGTCCATTGAATTCCAAGCCTAAACTCAGGTGTAAAAAGTAAAGTATGTTTTCTATATTCGCCAATACATGTCTCTCGGAATGGCTAATGGAGGAGAGGCCTAAAACGGACAGCTGCACCTGTATTTTCCTTAAGTCAAATGTCCGCAGTTTTAGGTAACGGATAAAGTTGGTTGCGCTGTATCTATAATTCGGATGAACGTTATTAATGGTCTCTTTAAATTCTTTTTCCCCATCCAGGATGGCTCTCCTGATCTCGAGGAGATCTTCTATAAGTTTATTTATGTCTTTCATCCTAATGGCGGGATCCGATTGTTTTTGTTATATTTAAAACAGCAAATTTGGAGTATTCCGCTGTTTAAGGTGCTACAATAAAGCTAATATTTGACATAAACGAAAAAGTTAGCATGGGAGAAGTTATTATTGAAGTCTTGGGTTGTGGAGATGCCTTTGCAAGCGGAGGAAGTTTTAATACTTGTTATTATGTTCGCAGCCCATCCTATGGCTTTTTGATCGATTGCGGGGCGACATCCTTGTTGGCTTTGAAGAAAAACAAGCTACGTACTTCCGATATTGACCTGATCATCATAAGCCATTTCCACGGTGATCATTTTGGCGGATTGCCCTTTTTCATTCTTGATGCAAGTGTTCAAGGGAGGAGCAAGCCCCTTACGATTATCAGCCCTCCGGGCTGTGAGGAAAAGCTAAAACAGGCCGTCGACCTTCTTTATCCGGGATCTTCTGATATTTTCGATAAATTCCCCATAAATTTCGTCTCTTATGATGCCTACGACGAGATCTTCGTTGGTCCAGTCAAACTTTGCGCTTTTCCCGTAGTGCATACCGAACCTACAAAGCCGCACGGATTAAGGATAACTTTCGAAGAAAGAATTATCGGCTTCTCGGGGGATACTTCCTGGACGGACGAACTGTTAAGAATCTCGGAGAATGCCGATCTGTTTATTTGTGAATGCAACTTCTATGAAACGGAAGGGAAAGGGCATTTAAACTATAGTACCATCAAGGCCAAAAGATCCATGATGTCTTGTAAGAAGATTTGGCTAAGTCATTTCGGCGAGGAGATGATCGAAAACATCGAGAAGGTAGAGATGGACTATGCTTGGGATGGCAAAAAGACGCCATTGTAACGCATCAATTTCGGTTTCTCCCTTTCCCGTAGTCGGCGGCCATCATACGTTGCGCTGTCTTTCTAATGTTAAGTTAGTTCTGATTTGTCAGCATTCAATCCAAATTGTACTTTAGCAAATTGTTATAACAATAAATTAAATATATGAATCCTCTACTGGAAAAATTCAGCACGCCATTTGAAACCCCTCCCTTTGACATAATAGAATCAACACATTTTTTACCCGCAATCGAAGAAGCTATTAAGGAAGCTAAAGCCGAGATAGAATTGATCAAAGCTGAAGGCCAACCTGATTTCGCCAATACTATAGAAGCACTGGATAGTTGCGGTTCTCGGTTGGGCATCATCACGGGGATTTTCTTTAACCTGAATGCGGCTGAAACTAACGCTGAGATCCAAAAGCTGGCGAGGGAGATTTCCCCCCTTATTACCAGTCACAGTAACGACGTATTGTTGGACGCCATTTTATTTGATAAAGTAAAAGCCGTTTATCAACAAAGAGAGCGCCTTCAATTAGATGAGGAACAAAGAACCTTACTGGACAAGACGTATAAATCATTTGTCAGGAATGGAGCCAACCTAAATGAGGATGAAAAGATAAGGTTGAGGGAAATCGACAAAAATCTTTCTCAACTTGGACTTCGGTTTGGTGAAAATGTTTTAGAGGAAACCAATAAATATGAGTTGGAAGTAGACAGCCTTACCGACCTCAATGGTCTCCCCGAAGGACTCTTGGAGGCGGCTGCGCAAACAGCGACGGAAAAAGGAAAGGAGGGTAAGTGGGTCTTTACATTGGCTTACCCTAGCTATATCCCGTTTATGACATACGCCGATAACCGAGCGCTTAGGGAAAAGCTGTTTTTAGCCTACAACACCAAGTCCTGCAAGGGGGACGATCTTGACAACCAAGAGATTATTAAAGATATCCTTCGATTAAAGGATGAAAGGGCCAAGCTGCTCGGATATCAGAATTATGCCGATTTCGTCTTGGAGGAAAGAATGGCACAAAGTCCTGCCAAAGTATTGAGTTTTTTGGAAGATCTTTTAGAAAGATCTAAGCCAAAGGCAGTGCAAGAGGTAAGGGAATTGCAGGAATTTGCTAAGCAACTTGATGAGCTTGAAAACCTGGAGAAATGGGATTTCGCCTATTACTCGGAAAAGTTAAAGAAACAGAGGTTTGAAGTAGATGATGAATTGCTTAAACCTTATTTTCAATTGGAGAAGGTGGTGCAGGGTGTGTTCGAGACAGCGGGAAAACTTTATGGTTTGCATTTTTCACCTAACATGGAGATTCCTGTTTACCATCCGGAAGTTACGGCCTATGAGGTGACCAGCCAATCGGGTGGGCATGTTGCTGTATTTTATGCTGACTTCTTTCCCCGACCAGGGAAAAGGAATGGGGCATGGATGACTAGTTTTCGTGGGCAGAAAAAAACCTCCGAAAGAGACCAAAGACCCCATGTTTCCATCGTTTGCAATTTTACAAAACCTACTCCCACCAAGCCTTCTCTACTGACTTTTAACGAAGTTACCACTTTGTTTCACGAATTCGGACATGCTTTACATGGCATGTTGGCCAACGGTAACTATGAATCACTATCCGGCACCAGCGTGTACTGGGATTTTGTTGAACTTCCCTCTCAGATTATGGAGAACTGGTGTTATGAGAAGGAATGTCTTGATTTGTTTGCAAATCATTATCAAACCGGTGAAACGATACCCGAAGATCTTATCAGTCGGATAAAAAAAGCCGCCACTTTTCATCAGGGATATCAGACAGTTCGACAGATAAGCTTTGGTCTGCTGGATATGGAATACCACAGTGTGGATCCCTCTGCGATCAAAGAAGTGAGTGCTTTTGAAAAAGAAGCTTTAAAGTCGACGGAATTGCTGAGACCTGTACCCGGTACAATGATGAGTTCTTCCTTTTCCCATATCTTCCAGGGGGGCTATTCAGCGGGGTATTATAGTTACAAGTGGGCAGAGGTATTGGATGCGGATGCTTTTGAGCTTTTTTTGGAAAATGGAATTTTTGATAAGGAAACTGCTGCCTCCTTTAAAGAGCATATATTATCCTCTGGTGGGAAAACCCATCCGTCTGAACTCTACAGACGGTTCAGGGGCAGAGAGCCTAGACCAGATGCTTTATTAAAAAGAGCAGGATTGATATAGCAACCAATAAAGAGAGGGTGTCAGAATAACACCCTCTCTTCTTTAAAAATCAACCAAAAATGCGGAATGAATATAAAATCAAGATGGAAAATATTTTTTTAAATGAAGATAAAACCTATTATCAACAACCATATCAACGCCGAAATAGTAATAAGGATGGTAAATTGTCTGTCATCTTTCATGTGTTTACCGTTTAGAACCTGACGAATGAGAGACAATATACATTTAATTAGGTATAATACCAATTTTTTATAATATTATTTGATGCGTGTGTGTGGATCAAGAAGATTCATGATAATGTTTTTGGTTCTTTGACATATTGGATTCGTTCCATAATATTTTATTCGTTTGTGCGAATCTTCTGACAGGGCAATCTTGAACTGCACAGTAATGGCAACATTTATCCGGAAGACATGGATCGGCGTGGACAAAGACTTCAACATGCCCGGGAAGATTTTCTTTCAGTGCTTCTTCCACCTCATGAACCTCGTCATGAACGGCCCTCAAATCATAGTAGTAGGGGAGTGTTAAGTGCAAATCTATATGCCTGTCCCCCCCGTATTGCTGCACCCTCATGTTATGTACATCAATCCAGTTTTCCTTTCTGTGCTGATTTAATATTTTCACAGTCGCCCTCATGGCTTGGGGGCTGGACTCGTCCATCAAACCAGCTATGGACTTTCTTACCAGCAGATAGCCATTGAAGATGATGTATAAAGAAAAGAGAATAGAGAACACGCTATCCAAGAAAAAGTATCCGGTAAAATAAATGATGCCAATCCCACACATTAAAACGATGCTACTTGCTGCATCTGTGAGAAGATGTCTTCCGTCAGCTTCCAAGGTAAGGCTGTTGTAGGCCGTGCCCTTCTTAATCAACATGTAGCCTAGCCAGCCGTTGAGGAAACCTGAGGCAGCGACTAGGACCATCCCCACCGGCAGCAAAGCCAAAGGTTCAGGATAGATTAAGGTAACAATGGATTGGTAGATAATAAAAATTCCCGCCAGGATGATCAGTGTTCCTTCAATCCCGGCGCTAAAAAACTCTACTTTTCCATGTCCGTAAGGATGATTGTTGTCCTTGGGGAGGGAACTCAGGTAAATGCTGTAAATTGCGAATGCAGATGCCACCACATTGACAATACTTTCCAAAGCATCCGTTAGAATGGCTTTGGAATTAGTAAGGTAATAGGAGTAAAATTTAACACATAACAGTACAATGCTTACCAAAAAGGAAAATACAATCCACTGTTTCTTATTCTTGTTGAAGGGCAATGCGACTCAAGTTAGATGATTTCTAAAATTAACATATATTAGGAGAACTTCCTTATTTGCTGTAATTAAGCTCTTTTGCTAAACCTTTATAAAAAGGATTTTGTTCGATCGATAACAAAGTGTTTAAAATAAATAAAGAGACCGTTGAACAGGTATTTGATAATAGTATTGGCCAGTTGGCTCATTCTTGGATGTGATAGCCCAGAGGATAAAAAGGGACGTTTTCTTCTTAAAGGCAACACAAAATTGCAGGAAAATGATTTTAAAGGCGCCCGAAGCTTTTATGACGAGGCATTGCAGATAGACCCAGATTTTGCGGACGCGTATTACAACAGGGGACTCGCATTTAAAATGACCGGGGATTTCATCCCTGCGATACAAGATTTTACACAAGCCGTTTCGCTTAAGGAAGGCTACGCAGATGCATATTATCAGAGGAGCCTTGCCTATCTTGACCATGGCGAGTACTACAAGTCCCTTGAAGATTCGAAATATTTGACCTCGATCGAACCAGATTCAGAGAGGGGATATTTTTTGTTGGGGCTGGGTTATGAAGCCTTAAAAAACCACAAAGAAGCACTGACGGCATTTTCCGAAGCGCTGAAAAAAGATGAGAATAATGTAGACCTGATTGTCAACAGGGCAACCATTTATTATTATTTGGGAGAGATGGACAAGTCTTTGGCTGATCTTGACAAGGCGGTTGACTTGGACCCTAAAGAATCCAATATATACAACCTGAAGTCCATGATCGCATTTGATCAAGGAGAGTATCAAGCAGCTTTCGATTGGGTGCAACAAGCCATCGGGTTACATTCCAGTCAGCCTTACTTCTATAACAACAGGGGACTCTATCAGCTTTATTTGGGAAATTTCGAGGAAGGATTGGACGACATCAACTTAAGTATTAAGCAGGACAGCAAAAACCTTTATGCCTTACGGAATAAAGGAATTTACTATGCTATGACCGATAATGTGGAGCTTGCTTCACAATATTTGACGCAAGTGTATGCCAGTGATCCTGAGTTGCCGTTGACCAAAGAATACCTAGAGAAAATCCGGGATCTTTAATTTAGATCCCGAATTCTACTTGGAACATTCCCGTCCAGCTGTTTCCGGGATGTTCCAGCGCTTGGACTCCTTCCGTCCAGCGGTAGCCGACATTGCCTTGGACTTTGATTCTGTGGCCGTTCAAATAGCGCGTCACACCGACCAAAGCTTCATCTATTCTATCTTGTACCGTTTCAATTTCCTCCTCCGGGTCGACAAATGCGTACCTTACGGCAAGTTCTGTTTTTCGCGAAATCATCTTGCTCAATTGGGTGTTGATGCCATAGCCTGTTACCACGTGCCGGGTGTCTCCCGTTGCATTTCTGGTAATGGGATCGTCTGTATCTCTGCTGATATATTCTGATGAAGCAGCCCAGCCTTGGTATTTAATTATGGCGTCAAAGATCACACTGGATAGGTCTCTGGACCCATACAGCTCTTGGCCTAATTGTCCGCCGGTTCTAGTGGCTTTGAAATTTTTTGAAAAAGCAGCCCCCACTGACAACTTAGGTGTTTCCTCGAATTCGAGATCACCTTCAGAGTAATCGCCACTGTTTTTAAAAGCCCCAAATGGTAGAAATTCTGCCCTACCCGTGTAGGCCAATCCATTGTTAATTGCTGAAGCATTTCGGCCATCCCCAGTAGTAACTGCTCCCTTTAGCATTAAAAGTGAGATCGGCATCCTAAAGGTGTAATAGCCAAAAAACCCGAAGTCACGGTCTAAAGTCAACATGCTGTTTACAATTGATCGATCCGCAAATTGAAGGTTACCTGAACTGTTTACCCTTTGCCTGTTGCCGGGTAATTTGGATTGTCCAAAGCCCATGTAAAAATTATCATTAAAGGAGTAATATAAAATAGCATCCCGAACCGGTTGGGCTTTATCCTGATCCTCCAGGTTAAGGTCTGCTTTTGAAAACGCAAGCTGAATATAATATTGGAACTTGGGATTGAGGACATAACCATCAAACCTCAACCGAAGTCTTCTGACTCTCATCTCAAATTTATCTACCCCCAGATCATCCCCCCCAATGGTGTTAAAGCCCGCCCGACTTTGCATCCTAAACCTCAGGTTCATCAAAAACAGCGAATCTTTGCTGAAATTGATCCCTTCATCCACCGTTAGGATAGCCCGTTCATCGGATTCAACAAACTGAGCATGAGTAGTGGTGGTAAAAAACAACAGCCCGATTGCTATAAAAGTCTTGATAAAAATATTTTTAGATTTAGATATTGTCATAGCTGTAATAATTTGGTTGAAACATGAGATAAGTGTGCCACAAAAAAAGCTGGGATAATTCCTCACCCCAGCTTCTTTTTGCGCAGCAAGTGTTATTTTACAGCCTCGTCTTTAACAATATTAAGCGCCGAACCTGCTCTAAACCAAGCGATCTGTCCTTCGTTGTAGGTATGGTTAACAAAGATTTCATCTGCTGACCCGTCCGAATGATTCAAAACTACCTTTAAAGGTTGTCCTGGAGCAAATTCGGTCAGTCCTAAGATATCAATCGAATCATCTTCCTGTATCAAATCGTAGTCACTCGGGTTGGCAAAGGTCAAACCAAGCATACCTTGTTTTTTGAGGTTCGTCTCATGTATTCTGGCAAATGATTTTACCAAAATCGCTCTAACCCCGAGGAATCGCGGTTCCATGGCTGCATGTTCCCGGGAAGATCCTTCTCCATAATTTTCGTCCCCTACCACAACGGATCCGATTTGATGAAGCTTATATTGTCGCTGAACAGCCGGAACCTCTCCATATTCTCCGGTAATTTGATTTTTCACCAAATTGGTTTCATCATTGAAGTAATTGATCGCACCGATCAACATGTTGTTGGAGATATTGTCCAAGTGACCTCTGAATCTCAACCAAGGACCAGCCATAGAGATATGGTCAGTAGTACATTTTCCTTTCGCCTTGATCAAAAGTTTTAATCCTTTTAAGTCAGTTCCTTCCCATGGAGCAAAAGGCTCTAACAATTGAAGACGCTCTGAATTCGGATCGACCACTACTTCTACATCAGCGCTGTTTTCTGCCGGTGCCTGATATCCCGCATCTTCAACCGCAAAGCCTCTTGGCGGCATTTCCATTCCTGTCGGTTCTTCCAATCTTACCGATTCTCCACGTTCGTTGATCAACGAGTCCGTCAAAGGATTGAAGGTTAAGTCTCCTGCTATTGCCATAGCTGTAACCACCTCTGGGGAAGCTACAAAAGAGTGAGTGTTTGGGTTACCATCCGCGCGTTTGGCAAAATTTCTGTTGAATGAGGTGATGATGGAATTTTTCTCCCTTTTTTCTGCGCCATGTCTTGCCCACTGTCCGATACAGGGACCGCAGGCATTGGCCAACACCACTCCACCCATATTTTCAAATATGTCTAAAAATCCGTCTCTTTCTACCGTATAGCGTACCTGTTCGGAACCGGGGGTAATGGTGTATTCAGATTTGGCAATTAGATTTTTGTCCACCGCTTGTTGTGCCAAAGAGGCAGCCCTGGATATATCCTCGTAGGATGAATTGGTGCAGGAACCAATCAAACCGACCTCTAATTTTGAGGGCCAATTATTTTCTTTGACAGCTTCGGCAAATTTAGAAATCGGCCAAGCTAGATCAGGGGTGAAGGGACCATTAATGTGGGGCTCGAGCTCAGAAAGATTAATCTCAATCACTTGATCGAAATATTGCTCGGGATTTGCATATACTTCATCGTCGCCTGTAAGATGCTCACGAATTCCATTGGCAAGATCTGCGATATCCGATCTATCCGTGCCTCTTAAGTAGGCTTCGGCTTTCTCGTCATAACCAAATACAGAGGTAGTAGCTCCTATTTCCGCTCCCATATTACATATGGTACCTTTACCTGTAGCAGAGATTGACCGCGCTCCTTCACCAAAGTACTCGACAATACAACCCGTTCCGCCTTTTACCGTAAGCACACCCGCCACTTTTAAAATCACATCCTTCGCAGCCGTCCAGCCAGATAGTTTTCCCGTTAACTTAACACCGATAAGTTTTGGGAATTTAAGCTCCCACGGCAATCCGGCCATTACGTCACAGGCATCGGCACCGCCTACACCAATGGCAACCATACCTAACCCACCGGCATTTGGGGTATGCGAATCTGTTCCAATCATCAACCCTCCCGGAAAAGCATAGTTTTCCAAGATGACTTGATGAATAATTCCTGCGCCAGGCTTCCAAAATCCCAGACCATATTTGTTGGAAACGGAGGAAAGGAAATCGTAGACCTCCTTGTTTTTATCTTTGGCTTTTTCGAGATCGGTAACTGCGCCCACCTCAGCTTGGATCAAGTGATCACAATGAACAGTGGAAGGGACGGCTACTTGTGCCCTTCCTGCCTGCATAAACTGTAAAAGCGCCATTTGTGCGGTAGCATCTTGCATGGCGACCCTATCCGGCTGAAAATCCACATAGGAGACCCCTCTTTCAAAGGACCTAGATGCGTCTCCGCTTGCTAAATGGGAATACAAAATCTTCTCTGTTAGCGTTAGAGATTTCCCCACTATTTTTCGTGCAGTTTCAATTCGCTGTGGAAACTTAGCGTACACTGCCTTGATCATATCAATATCAAATGCCATTTATAAAGAATCTATAGGTGTAAAGTTTTATGATGCTGTTTATATTTTCGATTTGCGGACAAAGATAAAAAATAAGTGGTGAATTGGAATAGAATAGCCAGGTAGTTTCTAATTCGAAAGGTTATGGCTATGGTCCTTATTCTCTTTTAGATCCTCTCAGAGCAAATATGATGTTAGACCGGATGGGGAAAGGCCCTTTATGTCAGTTGCTCAGGCTAAAGAATAATATCTCAACCTTTAGTAAAATTCTCGTAAATTGTAATTAATTTCGATGGTTATCAATGCACTGATGCAAGTGGATCTAAATGTTTATGCTATAATATTGCTTATTTCAGGAACTGTAGCAGGTGCTTTTTCCTTTTACATTTTTTACCGTTTGGGAGGGAAAGTAAAATGGTTTGCTGTAACCCTTCTCAACGTTTCAGTATGGGTCTTTTTTTACGGGTTGGAACTGACCAGCATAAGTCTATCATCCATGTATTTTTGGATAAAAGTAGAATATCTGGGGATAGTTTTTACATCGGTGACCTGGCTTTTATTTTCATTGAAATATACGGACAAGGATAAATTGTTAAACCACAAGTGGTTCATAGTGGCGTTGTTGCTAATTCCGGCGTTGACCTATCTTTTGGTTTTGACCAACGAATGGCATCACCTTTATTATAGATCTCTGCATTTGTCAAACGAGGGGCCCTTCCCTTTATTGGCTATTCAAAAGGGACCTTGGTATTACATTCATTCCTGCTATTTCTATCTATCCATTCTGACAGGAAATTATATACTATTCGCCAATAGCAGGCGTGCCGATCTGGCCTACAAAAACCAAACTTATCTGCTACTTGCTTCTACTTCTATACCTTTAATAGTTAATGTATTGTATCTGATAGGGTTTCGAATACAAGGCCATATTGATCCAACGCCGTTTGCGTTTATTGGTTCCTTTTTGTTTACAGGATTAGGTCTTGCTAAATATAACCTACTAGCGGTGGTTCCAATAGCCAAAGAACAGCTAATTGCCGTCATGTCGGACGGGCTGATGGTAGTGAACGAAAGAAATAAGGTGATAGAAATGAACCCTTCCATGAAAAAGATCCTTGGAGGGCATCAAGAAAACTATATCGGCAGTTCGGTTGAGAAGATTCTCGTTCACCACCATGCTGTTGTAGATGTTTTGCAAGAACAGATACCAAAAGAAGCTAGGGTGCATTTGCACGACAATGACAGCGTTTATTTTGTAGAAATCATCCCATTGTTGGGAAGAAATAACAGTCATAAAGGTTCACTAATTTTATTCAAGGACATTACCGAAGAGAGAAGAAACCAAACCTTGCTGAAAAACCAAGCTGATCAGCTCAACAAGCATAACCGGCTAAAGGATAAGCTGTTTTCCATTATTTCTCACGACCTGAAGGGTCCTGTTTCGGGGGTTAAAGAAATAATAGATCTAACGAAGAATGGATATATTGATGCAGAGGAGTTTAAGGAGATCCTACCCGCGCTTTCCGAAAGCATTGATGGAGTGTCCTTATTGTTAACTAATCTCTTAGCTTGGTCCAGAAACCAGCTTAAAGGTGACTTTATGGATAAGGTAGTCTTTGATGTGTATAAACTGGCCCAGCAGCAGATAATTTTGATGAAGCCTATTGCAGCATTAAAAAGGGTGGATCTGCAGATGGATTTTCATGGATCCACGATGGTCTTCGCCGACAAGAACACGGTGGAGCTGGTTATCAGAAATTTAATCAATAATGCCATAAAATTTTGTGAATCAGGGGATTCCATTACGGTAGGTATCCATGATTATAAAGAGGAAGTGAAAATTATAGTAAAAGATACGGGGGTGGGTATCTCGCATGCCAACCTGGCGCGGCTCAGAAAGGGAGACGCTTTCTCTACATTCGGAAGCAATAATGAATCCGGCACGGGACTCGGATTACTTTTGGTCAGAGATTATGTAGAAAAAAACGGTGGTAATTTATGGATCGATAGCAAGGAGAACGAGTGGAGCGAATTTAGTTTTGATCTTCCTAAGATCAATGTCAACTGATATGGGTTCTAGATTTGCCCGGCTTGTATATGATTTATTATAGTGAGGTTAAAAAACTCATTGTATCCACATGATCAGCGTAGTCGGTTAAAGTGGGGGATTGGGCGGTTCCAAATTTTACGCTTCCCGGGTACCAGGAATTTCTACTGACAATGCATTGGATTTTATGCTCATGTTCTTTTAATGTCCTTTCTAGCCCTACTTGGTCATTGTAATATTCAACGAATAACACTGCTATCGGTGAGACCAGCTGTTTACTTTCTTTTACAAGCAAAAAGCCGTTGTCCAGATGGGCTTCACCGTTTACAAGATAGATCGCTTTGTTGTAATCATAATTATTAAGGTATTTGTGGTGGCTGGTCAAAAAATGAAATCCTTCTATAGCGTTTAGAAAATCCTGAAGCTGAGCCTCATTCTTTACATAGATCTTGGAGACATTCCTGCATCCGAGGCCATAATATTGAAATATATCATGCCCGAGCGCCTGAAAATCTTCCGCTGTTTCGGTTCCATCTAATATGGCGATTGAAGTTCTGTTTTTCCTAATGATGCTTGGGTATTTTCCAAAGTAATACTCGAAGTATCGTGCCGAATTGTCGCTTCCGGTGGCGATGTAAGCATCCTTTCCCTTCAACATATCTTCAAAAACTATTCTCGACCCGAATCCGGGATGAATATTTATCAATTCCGCTGATAACCATTTGATCAAAACCTGATCGGAGGAGCTTACTTTGCCGTGAACTTGATGACCGCTTAACAGGATACACATCATATCGTGAAATCCAACAGCGGGTATATTCCCAGCCATCAATAGCCCAACGGATTTAGGATGGGTATGATCCAAGAGGGGGTAGGCAGCTAACCATGAATCCAATGAAGCCTTGTCCAAGAAGTCGCTGATAGCGTTAAGGGCAAATTTAGTCTGGTCGGGAGTAAACCAATTGTTGTTTTGCTCTACCTGGGCGGCTAAGAAGGCAAATTCACTCTCGGTTAGTTTCTTTATTCTTATCCCTAACTGGGAAAATGCTTTAATTCGTTCTTTGAGATCCATGCGATTGATTCATTGCTTGGCAAAGATAATATTTGAATCGGATAATAAAGAAAGAATTACCCCTGGGATGGTGTAGCATTAGCAGCAGGGGCTTTTTCGTGTAATTATTTAGAATCGTTCCGAATTTAGTTAGTATGACAACTTTTGTTTAATCATAACGTCAATTGGTTGGGGCTTTTCCTTGGTAGATTGTTAATTGGTTAGTAATTTTGGAATAAAATAAAAAAGATCGCAATGGCTATAATGATAACCGATGAGTGCATCAATTGTGGTGCATGTGAGCCCGAGTGTCCAAACACCGCCATCTATGAAGGTGGTATAGAATGGACTTGGGGCGGGGGTACAAATTTAAAAGAGGTGAGATTGGCAGATGGTACTGTGGTTGATGCCAGCGAAAAACAAGAACCTGTTTCGGACGAGTTTTATTATATAGTATCTGATAAATGTACTGAGTGCACGGGTTTTCATGAGGAGCCTCAATGTGCGGCAGTATGTCCTGTGGACTGTTGCGTAGATGATCCGGACCATAGGGAAACTGAGGAAGAGTTGTTGGCAAAGAAGGAATTTATGCACGGTGAATGATCAGCCGATTGAGGGATGACTACATCTAGCGTGTGGAATTCTCATTTTCCTCAAATATCATCTTGAGCCTCTTTCAGGAAAAAATTCTTGCTGGGCTTTATATTTAATTGAGTAATTCAATTATCTTGCCGTCAAATTATTTCTTAAAAGGAACAAAAAATACTGGAAAGTGGAAGGAAATTATGAAAATGATCGAGAAGAAATTTTCTCTAAAAAAGTAAAGGCGGGGAAAAGAACCTATTTTTTTGATGTTAAGGCTACAAGGTCTAATGATTATTACCTGACTATTACCGAAAGTAAAAGGAAAGTTAAGGATGATGGTTTTCTTTATGAAAAACATAAAATATTCTTGTACAAAGAAGATTTCGGCAAATTTGTCGAAGCACTTCAGGAAGCTGTCGACCATGTTAAGAATGATCTAATGTCGGATTTTGACTTTTCTCAATTCGAAGTAGAAACAGAAAAATCAGAATCTACCACTGAGTTTGGGGATGATTTAAAGTGGGAATAATCCACATAAAGACACATTAGGAGGTGCGTCAAATACTGCATGGGTATGCTGTATGTGACGCACCTTTTTTTACGTGTAGAGTGGTCGTCCAAATTCCTGCTACTGAACAGGGCCCTTTATATTGTTTCTTAACATACGCTGCCGACCTCAGATGTTTTTCTAATTCGGTAAAAGTGTCTTCACTTGAAATTTTTGTTGTTATCTTTGCCGGAGCAAAAAATTGCTGGTGTGGAAGGGGCTTTTTTACAGTTCCTGAAGACACCGTTTTTAGCGCTTCCTTTTCGTCATTCCTGTCAACAGGGACGGAGGATGCCACATATTTATCATTAACAAATTAATCCATGGCATTACAGTGTGGGATCGTTGGCCTGCCCAACGTAGGAAAATCAACTTTATTTAATGCAATATCAAGCGCGAAGGCAGAAGCAGCGAATTACCCTTTTTGTACCATAGAGCCTAACGTAGGAGTAGTCACGGTTCCTGACAACAGGCTACAGGTATTGGAGGAACTGGTCAAGCCGCAGCGGGTCCTTCCCACAGTCATTGAGTTTGTGGATATTGCCGGTCTCGTAAAAGGCGCCAGTAAAGGAGAGGGGCTTGGTAACAAGTTTTTGGCCAATATCAGGGAGGTGGATGCCATCGTTCACGTCATCCGTTGCTTCGATGATGAAAATATCGTCCATGTTGCTGGAGGCATTGATCCTTTATTTGATAAGGAGGTTATTGACGAGGAACTCCAATTGAAAGACTTGGAGTCCATAGAAAAGAAAATCCTTAAGGGGGAAAAGATAGCTAAATCGGGCGACGCCAAGGCACGCAAAGAGCTGGAAATCCTCAAAACGTTCAGGGACGGACTTAAAAGCGGAAAGAACGCCAGATCTATTGAGGTGGAGAAGGAAGATTTGGAAGCCGTTAAAGATTTACATCTGCTGACCATCAAACCTGTCCTGTATGTGGCAAATGTGGATGAAGCAAGTATTTTGACTGGAAATGCCTACGTTGATCGGCTGAGGGAAAAAGCATTAGAAGAAAAAGCCGAGGTGATTGTTTTATGCGCTGCTATAGAAGCCCAAATTGCAGAATTTGATGATTTGGAGGAAAAGCAGATGTTTCTGGAAGAGTATGGGTTGAAGGAAAGTGGGCTGAACAAATTGATCGCCGGTGCGTATAACCTGTTGAATTTGATCACCTATTTTACAGCAGGTGTACAGGAGGTTAGGGCTTGGACGATCCAAAGAGGATGGAAGGCACCAGCTGCGGCTGGGGTTATTCATACCGACTTCGAGAAAGGGTTTATTAAAGCCGAGGTCATTAAGTTAGATGATTATAAGCAGTTTAAGTCTGAGGCCGCATGTCGTGATAACGGGAAAATTGCAATTGAAGGTAAAGAATATGTAGTTCAAGATGGGGATATTATGCATTTTAGATTTAATGTTTAAATAATCCAGAATTTTCTTTGTAATTTTGTTGTACCCTATTTGCTGTAAAGCAGGTTGATTGTTCCTATTGCTTTAATAATTGTTTAACTTTTCATTTTTAATACCGTGAGAATAAGATTAATATTTTCCTTAAAGAACAAAGGTGCTTA
>DATGMS010000373.1:0-2049 GCA_035307285.1 Cyclobacteriaceae bacterium | reverse complement strand
CCATTTTAATGAATAATTAAGGGCTGGGGCGTGAAGCAAAGGATAAAGATCACGATGGCAATCCAGCCCAGTAATTTTTTGCCGGAACTCAGCGCTTTTCCATCCACTACCTCGGGATGTTCTATTCCCAATATTCTCCCTATTAAAAAAGCAAAAAACAACCACCCACTGTAGCCTTCTGCGGTGGGGACTATAGCCACTATGGCATATTGGACGGCTACCAAAAGCAATGCAATCATCCATTTCGTCTGGTTGGGTAAATTGGATTTTCGGAGGCAGATGTAGATGAAGCCCACATAAAGGGGTATGGCAAGTAGGAGGTAATTCAGGTCTTCGAAAGGGTTGATTATCCCCAATCCTGCATAAAACAAGAAGGCGAGATAAGCTGCCAAAGAAATTGCTTTGTGATGCTTGGGAAACAACCCAAAGACCACATGCCCACCATCCAGCTGCCCGATAGGCAAAAGGTTTAGAGCAGTGAAGAATAATGCGAGATAGCCTGCGAACAGGAAGGGATAATGGTACATTTCGGCCATGCTCGGCATCCTTGCTTCATCTGCGATAAAGTACTCCATAACGCCAAACAGTAGGTTATAGCCCCACTCGATATTGGCTTCTGGAGATTGATAGTCCGGGTCGGCATACTCCGGATGGACTTCATAAATATAGCTGGCTTCCGGGAGGTTGGCAAACCCATACCACAACACCACAAAGGCTATGACAAAGCCAGCCAAAGGACCTGCAACCCCAATGTCGAAGAACTTTTTTCTGCTGTTTATAAAGCCTTTCATCTGGATAACAGCACCGAAAGTACCTATAGAAAAGCCCAATGGGCCCAACCATCCGGGAATAAAAAAGGGCAAGGAGGACTTTACTTTATGATGGATAGCAGTAAACAAATGTCCCAGTTCATGGACCAGCAAGATGCCGATAAATGGGATGGAGTATTGCATGGACAAAAAGAAGTACTCCCAGGTAAGGGGGCTTTCTGAGGAGAAAACCGATCTTCCATAAAGCCATTCACCCCCTGCGAGGGTGGTGGCAACAAAGGTGACGATAAATAAAACGCTGTGTTTAAGGTATTCCTGCTTACTGTACATTCGAAAAATAGTCCACTAATGCTTTCGGGTGATTGATAAGGTATGTCTGTAAGCCAACTTCTTTTGCCGCATTTAAGTTCTCTTGCAGATCATCAAAGAAAAGGCATTGTTCCGGGTTTGCCTCTATCTCTTCAACTACTTTTTCATATATTTTTTTGTCGGGCTTCCTTAACCCCATTTCATGGCTTAAAAACACCTTGTCGAAGAGGCCAAGGAAGGAGTCTTCGGGATGGTCTTTTTTAAAAATTTCTTCTACTACTTTAAAGTGGATGGAGTTGGTATTGCTGAGCAGGTATAGGTTATAATCTTTTCTGAGAGTTTTCAAAAGTTTTATTCTTTCCTTGGGAATGGTCAAAAGGAGGGTGTTCCAAACCTGGTCTATCCACTCGTCTTTCCATTCTCTGTTGAAGGCCATACGGATGCCGTTTCTGAATTCTTTTTCGTCGATGTTGCCGCTCTCAAAGGCGGCATGGAGTTCAGACTTCATAAATTCATCCGCCAGGGAAAATTCGTTTTCGGAGAGGTCGGATTTTAATTCTTTGAGTGTAAGGTCGATATCGATATCAATGATAACATTGCCCATATCAAAGATCAGGTTTTTAATATTATTGCTCAATTTCATAGGAATAAATCTTGTGATTTTAGAATCAAATATGTAACATTGCAGACCCAAAAGCAAGGGAGAACAGAAATTCCAAGCTTGCCGGGCCTATAGCTCAGTTGGTTAGAGCACTTGACTCATAATCAAGTGGTCCCTGGTTCGAGCCCAGGTGGGCCCACTGATAGTCAGCCACTTACGACAAAAGTTGTAAGTGGCTTTTTTATTTGCATACAGTCAGCGTACAGATTAGTGTAACAGTGGATCAGTCTGTTTTTCTGGGGGGATGATTTTTCATGCATAGATATTGGACAGCCTGAACAGGGAAAATCCCATGTTTGTCACGTCCCA
>DATGMS010000372.1:0-2709 GCA_035307285.1 Cyclobacteriaceae bacterium | reverse complement strand
CGGCTAGGTGAGATGGGAGATAGGGTATGGGGTATTGATTTAAGACGTAAGATAAGATTAAAGGATGTAAGAGCCTAAGTTAATTACCCACCGATTGCTTTGTTTTCAAGACAGTGGCGGTCTTCATGCTTCCGTATTCTTTCTATTTATAAAAAATTCTAATCATTATGCGGCAGTCCCACACTGGTAAAATTCTTTTTATTGATGACAACGAAGATCTGCTAAAAGCCGCCCGGATCTTCTTAAAGCGGCATTTTGCAAAAGTGGATACGGAGACCAATCCGGATTTGCTTCCGATCCTGCTTCACAACGAACAGTACGATGTCGTCATGTTGGACATGAACTTTACCAAAGAAGTCCACAGCGGACAGGAAGGTTTTTATTGGTTAGATAGAATTCTTAAAATGGATTCTTCCGCCGTGGTGATACTGGTTACGGCTTATGGAGATATCAACCTCGCCGTCAAAGCCATCAAAGAGGGAGCAACGGACTTTGTCCTCAAACCTTGGGACAATGACAAACTTCTAGCCACCCTGCATGCCGCCTTGCAGCTACGGCAGTCCAAACTGGAGGTGGAGGACTTGAAAAGCCACCAAAAGCTGTTGTACGAAGACTTGGATAGCAGCTTCAAAAACATAATTGGTCAGAGCCCTTCCATGCTCAAGGTCTTTGAAACCATTCAAAAAGTAGCGAGAACCGACGCCAACATTTTGATATTGGGCGAAAACGGCACGGGAAAAGAGTTAATCGCACGGTCAATCCATAGGAACTCGAAACGGCACAAAGAAGCATTTGTGGGAGTGGATCTTGGGGCTATCACGCCTACGTTGTTTGAAAGCGAACTGTTTGGCCACACCAAGGGAGCTTTTACCGATGCCCGCATGGACCGTACTGGCCGTTTTGAACAGGCACACAAGGGCACCTTGTTTCTGGATGAAATAGGCAATGTCCCTCCTGCTTCCCAGGCCAAACTCCTCACAGTACTCCAAAACAGGAAGGTAACTAAGGTAGGTAGCAACCAGGAAAAGGAAATAGATATACGTCTTATATCCGCCACCAATATGCACCTTTCCCAAATGGTCCATGAAAAATCGTTCCGGCAGGATCTTTTATATAGGCTCAATACCATAGAGATACAGCTTCCTCCACTGCGGGAAAGGCTAGAGGATATTCCCCTACTTGCGGATCACTTTATTAGGTTATACGCCTCCAAGTACCATAAGGAGATCCGGAAGGCGAGTGAGCCTTTGATTAAAAGGATGCTGAAATATAACTGGCCGGGAAATATCCGGGAACTCCAGCATAGCATAGAAAGGGCGGTGATCATGAGCAACCAAAACGTGCTTCAGCCGGAAGATATGTTTTTTCAAAATACCACGGACAGATCAGAGGAATTGGTGAGTCTGGAGCATCTCAATATTGAAGATGTGGAAAGGATATTGATCAGAAAGGCACTTCAGAAACACAACGGCCATATCACCAATGCTGCGCAGGAATTAGGACTGACACGCTCCTCCCTCTATAGAAGACTGGAAAAGTATGGGCTTTAAATCTTCGATCTGGAAAATCACTTATCGGATACTGCTGATGGTGGTTACCATTTTCGGAGGCACTTACTTTTACATTTCCCAAGATTCCACTCTTCTGCCCATTCTCATGGGATTTGTCCTAGTTTCCCAAACAATAGAGTTAATCCGCTTTAACACCAAAACCAATGAAAAACTAACGCGTTTTTTTGACGCCATCCAATATTCTGATTTTTCCTCCTCCTTCACGGGTGACCACAAGCTGGGCAGATCTTATTTCGAATTAAACCAGTCCCTAAATAAAGTTATTGCCGAGTTTAAAAAAACCAGGCTGGAGAAAGAGGAGCAAATGTTGTTTCTCCAAGTAATCCTTCAGCATATCCAAACGGGAATTATATCCTATGATAAAACGGGCAGGGTCGGATTGGTGAATAACGCCGCCAAGCAGCTGCTCAAGATCCCTCAATTTAAGAACATCGACGATCTCTCCAGACTTTCGGACGAATTGCTTCATCAGGTGCTGAAATTAAAGCCGGGACAGGGCAATTCAATAAAGATTAATCCCCAAATCCATTTGACCATCCGTTCAACGGAATTGAAGATCGCGGGAAAAAAATTGACATTGTTGTCGCTGCAAAATATCAACGCTGAACTGAAACAAAATGAACTCGAAGCTTGGCAAAACCTGACGAAGGTGCTCCGTCATGAAATCATGAATTCTATCGCTCCCATTGCCACACTGGCTAATTCTCTTCGGACGGTTCTTAACGAGGACGTCCATGAGCAAAACGGCGAAATGTACATGGAAAAAGAAGGGCACGAAGACCTGACTATAGGGCTGGAGACCATAGAAAACAGAAGCAAAGGCTTGATCAATTTCGTGCAGGTGTACCGGGATTATACAAGTATTCCCGCACCTGATTTCAAGGATCTCCAGGTGCAGGATCTCATAGAGGATGTTCTCACTTTACTCAGGGAAGAGCTTTTTTTGGATCATATTGAAATAAAAACCGCCATTCATCCATCAGAACTCCGCCTGACTGCAGATAAAGAACAAATCCAGATGATCTTGATCAACCTGATTAAAAATGCACGGGAAGCAGTTTCTCAGTCAGAGAACAAATCTATCATCATTGAAGCAGGCATTGGGCTGGACCAATATAAATATATACAAGTGACGGAC
>DATGMS010000371.1:0-3775 GCA_035307285.1 Cyclobacteriaceae bacterium | reverse complement strand
ACATTGTCGCCAACATTATCCGCAATGGTAGCCGGGTTCCGAACATCATCTTCTGGAATGCCAGCCTCTACTTTCCCTACTAAATCAGCACCCACGTCTGCAGCTTTGGTATAGATGCCCCCTCCTACTCTCGCAAAGAGGGCTATAGATTCAGCTCCAAGAGAGAACCCCGCCAATACTTCGAGAGCAGTTTCCATTTCGTGTCCGTTGACATCGCCACCGGTGGAAACCACAAAAATGTTATAAAAGACAATAAATAGGGAACCCATTCCCAGGACAGCCAACCCTGCGACGCCTAAGCCCATGACAGAGCCTCCGGTAAAGGAGACATGCAGGGCCTTTTTCAAACTGGTTTTGGCTGCCTCCGTTGTTCTCACATTTGCCTTGGTGGCAATGTTCATTCCGATGTAACCGGCAAAAGCCGACAGAACAGCACCTATTAAAAAGGATATGGCGATGATTGGGCTGGAATTGTCGACCAAAGTTCCTGACCATCCTAAAATCAGCGCAGCGATTACTATAAAGTAGCCCATTACCTTCCATTCCGCTTTTAAAAATGACATGGCACCTTTGGCTATAAAACCGGCCAATTCCACCATGTTCTTATCGCCTGTGTGCTGCTTGACGACCCAGGCTGACTTTATGGACATCACAACGAGGCCCACTATCCCTAATAAAGGGATTAAATAAATAAAGGTTTGTTCCATCAGGTTTATTGTTATGCTAAATCTAAACTATGACAAATATATTATTATTCACTTACCCTCCAATCATTGGCTAATTTTAATGATTCCTTATGCATAAACAGGATACAAAAAAGCCGTCTCAGACTTACATCTTCCGAGACAGCTCATTGAATTTTAAAATTTAAGAAGAGAATGAAATAGACAGGGAAATGGGCACTGCACTTAACGCCTTACTTACGGGGCAGTTTTCCTTGGCTACATTAGCAAGTCTTTCAAAGTCATCCCTTTCCATTCCAGCAACCCTTCCGGTGAGTTCCAATGAAATCCCCGTAATGGCAAAGCCTTCACCCACCTTATCCAGCGTCACGGTAGCCACTGTGGTTAACTCATCAGCCTGAAAACCCTCTCCAGCGATTTGAAAGCTCAGGGCCATATTGAAGCAGCCGGCGTGTGCTGCCGCTATTAATTCCTCTGGGTTGGTTCCGGCCTTTCCATCTTCATTTTCAAAACGTGATTTGGCGCTGTAGGGCGTTTTGTCGAAAAAACTACTTGGGGAAGAAAGAGATCCTTTACCATCCTTTCCTGTGCCGTTCCATACTGCCGTTGCTCTTCTTTTCATGATCATTGCTTTTTTATGAATATTGTGGTTTATTGGCTTTTATAGCCGTCGTTGTATTTAAAAGTATTAAATAAATTCAAGTATTATCATAAATCCTATAAATATTTGTATGGGCCATAGCTAGGCATTGGAATTTTGGAAGAGACCAAGGTTTGAAGCGGCTCGAAGCCCGGATCCGATGTCCGGCATCTCAATAGTAAATCGATTAAAGGATGAAAGCAATATACATCTCCCAACCCGGTGGTCCTGAGGTTTTGCAAATCATCGAGCGGGAAAGGCCTCGGCCCGGTCCCGACGAAGTGCTGATAAAAACCAAAGCCGCAGGGATAAACCGACCCGACGTTATGCAACGATTGGGGAAATACCCTGCTCCCAAAGATGCGCCAGCTGATATACCCGGACTGGAAGTAGCGGGAATTATTCAGGAAGTCGGGGGTAACGTGATGCGATTTAAACCGGGTGATCAGGTATGTGCGTTGGTGTCGGGCGGAGGCTATGCTGAATATACCGTCGCCCCTTCACTACAATGTCTACCAGTTCCGGAGGGATTGAGTTTTGAGGAGGCTGCCTCGTTACCGGAAACATTCTTTACCGTATGGAATAATATTTTTGATATCGGACAATTTAGGCCTGGAGAAACTGTACTGGTACATGGGGGCAGTAGCGGTATAGGAGTGGCTGCTATCCAAATGGTAAAAGCCATGGGGGGAAATGTCATCGTCACCGCCGGCACCTCGGCAAAATGCCAAGCTTGTCAAAAGCTGGGGGCAGATTTGGCCATCAACTATAGGGAAGAGGAATTTGAGAGTCAGATCCAAACCTTTACCCGAGGAGAAGGGGTGGATATAATCCTGGACATGATCGGAGGCGACTATACGGAAAAAAACATCCGATCGCTAAACACCAATGGCAGACTCGTAATGATCAATGCCATGAAAGGCAAGATGGGTACGGTTGACCTTCTTCAAATTATGTCCAAACGACTTTTGGTGACAGGATCTACTTTGCGACCTCGTTCTGAGAAATATAAAGGATTAATTGCAGAAAAACTTTTACAGCATATATGGCCATTAATTCCCTTGGAGATAAAGCCTTTTATTTACCAAACTTTTCCTTTAAAACAAGCCATAGATGCCCATGAGCTGATGGAAAGTTCAAAACATATCGGGAAAATCATCCTAAAAATCTAGTTCATTGCTGGCAAATATTAGGTCGACCAACTTTACTGAGGAATAAAAAATATGGACATACGTTTATTATATAATAAATAAATTGTTTTTTATTATGGAAAATATGTATCTTGATTGAAATTAACAGTGCCCGTATGAAACAAGTGCCATCTTTTATCTACATTTTTATAGGACTGGTCATTACATTCTCCTGCCAATCCTCAAATTTAAAAGAAAGGATAAATGAGGGCGCGCTGGTCATTACCAATGTAAATATCATTGATGTAGAAACCGGGAATGTTTTTCTAGGACACGTCGTAATAGACTCTTCCAAAATTCAGAAGATACTTGATCTCGATACCACCATTGATCCACAAAATGGAACTTTGATTGACGGAACGGATAAATTCCTGATGCCCGGACTAGCCGAAATGCATGCTCATGTACCTTCTTTGCCATGGAATGACCCTAAGATGGAAGAAACACTGTTTCTTTATCTTTCAAATGGGGTAACCACTATTCGGGGGATGTTGGGACATCCTTATCATCTAGAACTTAGGGACAAAGCAACTAGTCAGGAAATTCTTAGCCCTAGGATTTATACTTCCAGCCCATCTGTCAGCGGAAATACCGTGACTGATGTGGAATCCGCCCAAGAAAAAATCCGGGCATATGCCGAAGAAGGATATGATTTCATCAAGATCCATCCCGGCTTAAGACGGCAGGTCTTTGACGAGGTTGTCACGACAGCCAACGAAGCAGGGATACCCTTTGCCGGTCACGTCTCCACATTAGTCGGAGTTAGGCATGCATTGGCAAGCGGATACGCCACCATAGATCATGTTGACAGTTACATTGAGGGATTGGTACCTGAAAGTGAAAATGTCAATCCAACAGAAAACGGCTTTTTTGGCTACAATTTTACTTCCTTAGCAGATACTTCTATGATCCCCGAACTGGTTCAAATGAGCAGGGAAAATGAAGTTTGGGTGGTTCCTACGCAGAGTTTATTTGATCGCTGGTTTTCGCCGACGGATCCCGAAATGATGGCTCAAGAAGAAGAGATGAGTTACATGTCTCCCGAAACCATCAATAGCTGGGTCCAAAGCAAGAAAAATTTGATATCTGCTCCCAACTATGACTCAGCTACCTGGGCGGCGTTTAATGAGATAAGGTTTCAGCTGATCAGGGCACTACATGAGGAAGGGCAGGGTTTATTATTAGGTTCAGATGCTCCCCAAGTCTTTAATGTCCCCGGTTTCTCAATTCACCATGAATTACGTGGCATGATCAATGCTGGA
>DATGMS010000370.1:0-8675 GCA_035307285.1 Cyclobacteriaceae bacterium | reverse complement strand
GAGAGGAGAAACTTTTTATGGCTCTATCCACATCAATGCTTCCGGGTCTCAGGGTCGACCAATTACTATTGGCGCCTATGGATCAGGGGACAAGCCCATTATCACTTCCTTGGTTTCTCTAAATAATTGGACCAGCGTGGGCAATGGGATTTACGAAAGCCATGATCCATTATTGGGCTCGGAAGTAAATATTGTACTTGTCAACAATGCTATTCAGGAGATGGGAAGATATCCGAACAGTAATTCATCTAACGGCGGTTATTTAACTATCCAGTCGACGAATGGACATAATAATGTAGTTGGCAGCGGCGTGTCAGGGAATTGGAATGGAGGAGAAGTAGTAATAAGAAAGAGCCATTGGACCATCGATCGCCATAAGATTGTTTCCCAATTTGGTAATATTATTTCTTTTGACGGGAAGGGAGGAAGCTATAGCCCAGCTAAAGGCTATGGTTTTTTTATTCAAGGACATCCCAATACTCTGGACCGCGAAGGGGAATGGTATTTTAACCCTTCTTCAAAAAGACTGCGGATGCATTTTGGATCATCCCAGCCCAACTCTAAAAGAATAGAAGTAAGTACTGAGGATTTTTTGGTGACTAATTCCTGGAACAAGGATTTTATTGTATTTGATAATATTCACTTGAAAGGGGCTAATAAGAAGGCTTTTCACATTGTCAGAAGCAACAATTTTCATATCAAGAACTGCGATATCGAGTTTTCAGGAGAAAACGGAATGACTATAGAAGATAGTCGGGATTTTACATTTGAGAATAGTAAACTGCTTTATTCTAACAACAATGGCGTGGATTTAAGGGGAAATACAGCCAACGCGGTGATAAAAAACAACAGGGTGGAGAATACCGGCGTTTTCGCAGGTATGGGTCAAAGCGGCGTTGGGAATGGCATAGCTATTCTGACGGGATCGGACAATAACCTCATAGAATATAATGAAATCAAGAACACTGGTTATGTAGGAATACGGTTTGGTGGTAATTCAACCGTGGTAAAAAATAACCTTATCGAAAGTTTTTGCATGACCAGAGATGATGGTGCTGCTATTTATACGTGGAGTGGGCCATCCAACATCGAATATCGTGGAAGGAAAATTATCGGCAACATCATTCTCAATGGAATAGGTGCTCCTGAAGGCACACCTTCTAATACCCATCAGGTTGAGGGGATTTATTTGGATGATAATTCAGCTGGAGTGGAGATTACCAATAATACGGTTGAAAATGTTTCAGGAAAGGGGATTTTCCTTCACAACGCGCGCAATGTTGTGATTCAAAATAACACCTTGTTTAATAATGGAGTACAGTTGAGGCTCGCACACGACAGGTTAGGAAATCCCATTCGTAACGTTACTATGCGGGAAAATATTTTTGTAGCAAAGACCAAAGATCAGCTTGCCGCTTCTGTGAGTTCAATAAAAAAAGACATTGGGGAAATGGGCAATTTCGATAATAACTCCTACGCTCGTCCCTTTAATGACCTACTGACTTTTTATGCCCATAACGGCAACGAAAAGGCGGAAAATATAGATCTTAACGTTTGGAAATCCAAATTTGGGAAAGACCAGTCATCCCAAGCCAGTCCTATTAGCATCCCGGAATATGAAGTTACGCATATAGATAAAAATAATAAATATGCAAACGGAGCCTTTAATACAAGACTCGCAACTATCCAAGGAATTTACGGGAGTAACAGCAAAATCTCTTGGGCGGATGGCCAGCTAGACGGCGGGACGCTACAAGTGGAAGGAAGAGGCAACTCTTCAATCACTAAGGCCGTGGGTTCGGTAAAACGATCTACCTACTATGTGCTCAAGTTTACCGCAAAGGCCACTAAAGACGCCTATGTAGATCTGACAATCATGAAGAGCATCATCCCGTTTACAGAAGTTGCCCCGAAGGTGACCCTTAAGATCAGTAAAGGGAGAGGTGAATATGAAGCGGTTTTTCCTGTTGATGCGAGCCAACCGCTTGCAAGCATACGCTTTGCCTTCAACAACCAAGATTTAACTTATTGGCTGGACAATGTGGGGTTGTACGAAGCGGAAGCAGTACCCCTCGATCCTGATGATTATTTTAAGTTTGAGTACAACTATTCCGCAAAAAGCAAGGAAATAGCACTGGGTGGGACATACATTGATGTGAAGAACAATACTTATTCTGGTAAAGTCTCCCTTGCTCCCTACTCGTCAAAGGTATTGATTCGAACTTCCAAAAGCACCGCCCCGGTCGAACAGCCGAATCAGGCTCCGCAGATAAGGATTATTTCGCCATCACAAAATGAAGGGTTTGAGACAGGTTCTGACATTGAATTTATCGCAGAGGCCGAAGACAAAGATGGAAGGGTTAGTAAGGTGGAATTCTATAACGGTACAGCTCTGCTCGGTGCGGCAACTTCGACGCCTTTCGCCTTTACCTGGAAAAATGTCGCCCTAGGAGAATATACAATCACCGCAAAAGCTACTGACGATAATTCTTCTTCTACTATTTCTGATCCGGTGAAAGTTAAAGTCAAAGCCCCTACATCGGTTGGTGAAGAGGATAGCGACGGAAAGCCGGGGGGAGGAAATAGTTCTCCACCACCACCTAAGGAAGAGGAAGTCACACCTGGTATTCCCGCTGGAGATTTCGCACTTTATTTAAATGCCGGGAGCCATGAAGATGTTAGATTTGAAGGCAAACTGTATAAAGGTGATGATGGATTTAAGGATCATTTTAGCCAATCCAGCTCCAAAAATATTAACACAGCTGCAAGTGGCGACTTATTATACCAAACTGAAAGGCATTCGGAAAGATTAGATTATTCCATTCCTGTACCCAACGGAGTATATACAGTCAAGACGCACCATAATGAACTGTGGTTTGGCAAAGGAGGTCCGGTTTCTAAAAAGGGAAATAGGGTTTTTGATGTTATCCTTGAGGGCAAGCTGGTGAAAGACGACCTGGACCTGTTTGTGGAGAATGGAAACAAGCAAGTGACGTTGATTTTTGATCGTGTGGAAGTCAAAGACGGAAAGCTTGATCTTGAATTGGCTTCTTCCAGTAATCGGTCTACAATCTCAGGCATCTCTATAGAGAGTTTAGGCAAAGGTGCTGATGACGATGGCCCACCTGTCCAGGAGGAGCCTGAAGAGTCAGTGGAGGATCCGTCCCCCCAGCCAGCATTTTCTCTTCATCTGAATGCAGGAACTGATAAAGATTATGAATATCAAGGAAAAACTTTCAAAGGGGATGTGAATTATAAAGATTACTATAATTCATCTACCTCCGTGAATGTCAACTTGGCTGCAAGTTCAGATGCAATATTTACCACGGAAAGACACGGGGAATTTCTGGAATACACTATTCCTGTACCCAACGGCATCTATATCGTCACAACTTACCATAACGAATTGTGGTTTGGTAAAGGAGGTCCCTCATCGGCAAAAGGAAGAAGGGTGTTTGATATTAGCCTCGAGGGTAAATTGGTGCAAGAAGACTTAGATATTTTTGTGGAGAGTGGAAATAAGGAGCTGTTGTTGACCTTTAATGAGGTTGAGGTGAAAGATGGAATCCTGAATCTTGAAATAGCTTCTTCCCAGAACAGATCAACCATTTCGGCCGTTTCCATAGAAAGTGTGACAAATTTCACAGATGATAAGACCCCTCCATTTTCCTTAGAGCCAATGGATCCTGTAGAAGACAGCCCGCCGTCGCAGACCGCATATTCTCTTCATCTAAATGCAGGGAGTGATAAGGATTACAAATATCAAGGGAATATATTTAAAGGAGATCTTAAGTATAGTGGGTATTATAATTCCACTGCCTCTACCAATGTAAACCTTGCAGCAAGTTCGGATGCGATATTTACTACAGAAAGGCACGATGAAAACTTGGAGTACAGTATCCCTGTACCCAATGGCACCTATACAGTCATAACCTACCATAATGAACTGTGGTTTGGCAAAGGGGGGCCATCGGCTATCAAGGGAAGGAGGATATTCGATATTATGCTTGAAGAGAAGTTGGTTAAGGGCGGTGTGGATCTATTTGTGGAGAACAAAAACAAGCAAACAAAATTGACTTTTGAGGGTATTGTTGTGAAAGATGGGGAATTAAACCTAAAATTGGCCTCCTCAATGAATAGAGCTACGATTTCAGCTTTGTCAATTATTAGGTCAGGTGGGAAAACTGGTTCACCAGATGATGACGAGGAAAAATTGAAAACGAAGCCCATTGAGACATCTTTCTCCCTATTCCTGAATGTAGGCACCGATAAGAGCGTCCAAATGGGTGGCAATGAATATATTGGAGACAATCATCGCCCAGATTATTTCAGTAATCCCACTCAGGTAAATACCAATCCGGCAGCCAGCAGTGAGGCCTTGTACCAGAGTGAAAGACATGCGGATAGATTGTCCTATTCCATACCTGTGCCCAATGGAACCTATACAGTGGAGACCTTCCATAATGAGCTTTGGTTTGGAAAAGGGGGTTCTCCAGAAATGAAAGGTAGGAGAGTATTTGACATCAATATACAAGGTGTTTTGATGAAAGATGACTTTGATCTATTTGAAGAAGATAACCGGCCGACGAAATTGACCTTTGAAGATATAATTGTAACCGAAGGAAGCATAGACTTGGAATTAATTGCTTCAAGTAATAGAGCCACATTGTCAGGAATAGCGATTTATACCGGAAATCAACCTGTAGGCAATGCAAATCTGAGAATGTTACAAGTGAATGGAGATGAAGAAAAGGCTTTGGAGAAAGCGTCAACCTCTGAAGAGATCAAACTGTATCCTAATCCAGCGAGGGAACATGTCACATTATCCATAGACGGTGAGCATCATCTACAATCTATATTGATCCATAACATGAATGGTCAATTAATGCGAGATCTTGATCCTTTACTGATAAAGGACAGCCAGGGCAATTACGCCATTTCCTTAAGTAATATACCCCAAGGAGTATATTTGGTGAGCTTAGTAGACAGGGAGAAAATAATAGAACGAATTCGACTTCTTGTCAAACCGTAACAACTTGCTTTCTAAGAGTAAAAAGCCTGTGGATCTCCACAGGCTTTTTTTTTTCTGTTCAGATCACTCTTGATGCTCTACCTCTTTTTTTACAGTCTGCACATATAAAAAAATAGATATTTTTTTTTCTAAGGCATTCTACATGCCATCGGCAAAATCTTTTGTACGAAAGCCAAAATCCAATCTGCCATCGCCAAAGGTTATGAATTCCTCTTGCTTCTAGACTATTTTCTGATTCTTTAAATTCTTGCTTATCCAATTAATATTTTGTTAGTTTCAAAAAACAAAGGTAATTAGAGAATATCATTTTGATGTATACGAGAAGCAAAAAATATAATTCTAAATCCCCAAATACGAATTTCTTCTTGTATACGCCAAATTTAACATGATAAAAGCCTCTTGAAAATTTGAAAGCAAAGACCACAGCATCAATAAAATATAAACAATTAGCAAGACACACTATGAAAACACTGGTACTTAAATCATTCATGTATCTGACATTTTTGGTGTTCGGCACGTATGCCAACGCTACCGATTATTATTTCTCCAGTACTACAGGACAGGATTCGCGCTCGGCTTCCGAGGCAACGAATCCAGCGACTCCATGGAAAACTATCGATAAACTTAATGCTATCATGGGGACGTTAAATCCCGGTGACCGAGTGTTGTTTAAGAGGGGCGAGACTTTCTATGGTACCATAAAGCTGAATAAATCAGGGAGTCAAGGAAGGCCAATTACATATGCGGCTTACGGCAGCGGTGCCAAGCCAATCATTACATCTTTGGTTACTTTAAACAATTGGAACCATGTCGGAAACGGAGTTTATGAAAGCCATAACCCTTCCTTGGGATCTTCTGTCAATGTTGTTCTCCTCAATAATGAAGTGCAGGAAATGGGACGGTTTCCTAACAGTGATGCGCCTAATAGTGGCTACTTAAACATTGAATCTACCAATGGAAGCAATTCCATTTCAAACGGTTTGATCTCTGGATCAGCTAATTTTAGAGGTGGAGAGGTTGTTATTAGAAAAAGCCATTGGACAATAGATAGGCATCCTATCAACTCTCATTCAGGCAACACAATCGTCTACCAGCCCGTATCCGGGACGTATAGCCCTATTAGAAATTACGGATTTTTCATCCAAGGCCACATCAATACCCTAGACAAATACGGGGAATGGTACTACAATCCGTCCACTAAAAAATTGAGTGTTTATTTTGGCTCAAAAGGTCCGGGTGCTGTCACTGTTCAAGCGAGTGCATTGGAAAACTTGGTTACCAATTCATCCCGTACTGAACACATCGTTTTTGATAATTTGTCCTTTAAAGGAGCCAACAAAATTGCTTTTTCCATTCATAATGCAAACAACATCCACGTCAAAAACACAGACATTTCCTTCTCTGGCGAAAATGCGGTATACCTGACTAACTTACCCAATTTCACTATGGAGGGCAGTTATGTTTCCTATGCCCAGAATAGTGGCGTTATCTTGAACCACAACACGCCCAACGCCAAGTTGGTAAATAACAAGCTTGAGAACATCAACGTGTTCCATGGAATGGGTAAATCGGGTATTGGAAGCGGTAATGGCTTAGAGGTGGCTTCAGACAATAGCTTAGTGGAATACAATGAGCTGATCAATATCGGCTATATTGGGATCAGATTTAGTGGCAACAATGTTGTGATAAAAAACAATTATATCAGCAACTTTTGTTTGCTTAAAGATGATGGGGGCGGGATTTATACGTGGACTGGATCCGCCAATACTGAAAATCATGGACGAAAAATCATTAATAACATAATTGTAAATGGGGTGGGGTCAAAGGACGGTACTCCAAATCAACACAAAAGCTCTGCTCACGGCGTAGCGGAAGGAATATATTTGGATGACAACGCTGCCGGAGTGGACATCAGCAATAATACTGTAGCCAATACTTCCGGAAAAGGAATATTCATTCATAACGGAAGGAACTTCACAATTAATGGCAACACAGTTTATAATAATGGTGTACAGCTGGCTCTGACCCACGACAACCTGGGAAATCCCATCCGTAATGGTAAGATTTCAGATAACATTTTCTTTTCTAAATCCAAAAGCCAGAAGTCAGCAAATATTCTCACCGTAAAACTGGCTAATGATCTCAAGGAGATGGGGTCTTTTGATAATAATTACTATTTGCGACCTGTGGATGATGTTTTAACGATTCAGTCACATTATCACATCAATAATTATAGATATTCTACTGATTTGGATTTAGCTGGTTGGAAGAAGAGCGTAGGGAAAGATCAAAATTCAAAATCTAGCCCTGTTGCCATTCCTACATATAAAATAAAAAAGATCACAGGACCAAACCAGTATGGATATGGTTCTTTCAATAATAGCAAAGAAGCTAGCAGTGGAATTTACGGCAGCAAAAGCAACATTTCTTGGAGTAGTAATAAGTTAGATGGAGGGGCTTTAGAAGTCAAAGGCCAAAATTCATCTTCTATAACATTTGCTACAGGTTCTGCTAAGCAGTCAAAGCACTACGTGTTGAAATTCACAGCCATGGCTGCCAAAGATGGTATAGTTAATATCTCCCTAATGAAGAGTAAGGCGCCTTTTACAGAACTTGCTCCCAAGGTAACCCTTAAACTAACCGATAAAAAAGGCCAATATGAAGCTGTATTTCAATCAAATGCTGCCGAGTCAGACGTAAGCGTAAGGATTGCTACAGAAAATGAAATAAATTATTGGATAGACAATGTTACTTTACAGGAAGCAGAAGTAGAGGCTGTTAACATCGATGATTACATCCGTTTCGAATATAATCCTTCAAAAAGCAGTAAAACTGTAACATTGGACGGGACTTATGTAGATGCCAAAAACCAATCCCACTCAGGAAAAATTACCTTGGCACCCTACTCGTCAAAGGTATTAATAAGAACTTCTACCGTAGTCACACCTGTAGAGCAACCAAAGAAAGTACCAACAGTCAAAATATTGTCTCCCTATAACAATGAGTCTATTGAATCCTCCAGTGTGGAAATTGAAGCTGAGGCTAAAGATGAAGACGGACAAATCAATAGGGTAGAATTTTTTAGCGGCACAAATTTGTTGGGAACTGTTAGATCTGCTCCCTATACATATAATGTCTCGAATTTGGCGGTAGGCAGTTACAAATTTACAGCCAAGGCATACGATAATGATAATCAGGTTACGGTCTCCGATCCGGTGGTGGTTAAGGTTTCAGCTGCTGCTAACGAGGTTCCCTCAAAGCCATCTAAACCTGAGACTCCTGTTAAGGAAGAGCCAAAAGCTCCCGAAACTCCAGTGGAATCCTCTTATTCCTTTTACCTGAACACGGGCAGCAACAAGGACCTGACTATCGACGGCAAGCTGTTCAAGGGTGACGTGAACTTCAAGAGTTATGTCAGCGGCACCAGCTATGAGAACAACAACCCCAATGGCAGCGGTGAGCCGCTGTACCAGACGGAGCGGAACGGTGAGAACTTCAAATATGAAATCCCGGTACCGAACGGCACTTATACGGTGAAGACCTACCACAACGAGCTTTACTTCGGCAAGACGGGTCCATCGGCTGCCAAAGGGCGAAGGGTGTATGACATCAGCCTTGAGGGCAAGCTGGTTAAGGCCAAGTT
>DATGMS010000369.1:0-7097 GCA_035307285.1 Cyclobacteriaceae bacterium | reverse complement strand
GTTTCGGAGAGATTGTCACCAAGATCCTACCTACGAAATAGGGGCAATGATGAAAATCCATACCACTAATTATTTCAATACTTTTATAGAGATCGCTGAGGATTGTCCTGTATTATCAGGGGAGACGCCACCTAATAGGGGTGATAAACCCACTGTAGCTGGCCTGCAGCACGGCTTGTTGAGCAGGCATCCCTATCAATATTCCTCTGATGACATTTTATTTTTTGTCTTTGCGCTTCGAAGAGGAATCCCAGAAGGAGAACAGGAAGAACAAAGGCAGGAATTTTTTTCCAAGGGGCAACCTTGCTTCCGCGCATCACCACTGCCTAAAAGTTTCGGATGGGGGGTTCATAGCAATTCGGAAGGAAAGATCGCGTTGTATAGCAGGGACAGCGATGAATATGCACGATTTTTAGCTGACGACACCGTGACAAAACTCAAGGCCATGCGGTCTAAAAGAAAGTAGAAGGGGATCTGTTCTCCAGGGTTATGGATTTATTAATTTTTAGCTGATCTAATATGACCGCTATTCGGAATTTACAATTTTTTTGAATCCGGATATTGGTTTCTAATTCTGCATACCAGCCATAGCCAAAAGCCACAAATCCGCATCGCATTGTTGAGGATTGAAGCTTTATCTCAGGTTCAGGATTACTAATCCCCGCAGCAGGAAACCGAACAGCACATAAAAAATGTAATCGGTTGCACGTAACATTGTGTGGCGCTAAGCATCGCTGATTTGATGACCCCATATTTGCGAGGTATAAAATCACAATAGAAGAGCGGCTACAAGTGTGGGCTTGGATTGAAATAAAACCCAAAACTTAAGTTTTTAAATAAATCTAGCCCCCTTAAGATTTATTTTACCTGTTCCAGCGATTTTTTTAGAGGGTGACTTTTATAATTAATCATTTCTATTTAATATGCAATCGATTGTCCAACTGTTGTTCAATAAATTTTCAATTTTACCCAAAATGATATGAGAAAACTGTTACTAGCAAACGGAGCCGACGATAGGTTTCCCCTGCTGCAGGCGCTACGGTCACCGGTGGCCTTTCTATGTATTTACCTCTTTTTCCTAACAGCTGTTCAAAACACGGCTTTAGCGCAAAATACTTCCGTCACAGGAAAGGTGGTCTCTGCAGATGACCAACTCCCTGTTCCCGGTGCCACCGTGATGTTAAAAGGCACGTCGACTGGTTCTGTAACAGACCTTGACGGCAATTACAGCCTAACTGTTCCCAATAGGGACGGAACATTGGTCGTTTCTTTTGTAGGTTATCAAACCCAAGAAGTGGCAATAAACAATCGATCCTTAGTTAATATTACCTTAACTACCGACTTGAGCGATCTCGAAGAAGTGATCGTCATAGGCTATGGTGAAGTCAAGAAAAGCAACGTAACGGGTTCTATTGTTTCGGTAAAGGCGGAGGATTTGACGAGAGTTCCCACGACCAACGTAATGGAATCCCTCCAAGGAAGGCTACCTGGAGTCGATATCACCCGATCCAGCGGGCAGGCAGGTGCAGGGATCAATATCACCGTCCGAGGGAACCGCTCCCTGACAGCGAGCAACTCGCCCTTGTTCATCGTAGATGGTATTCAATACAGTAATATCCAAGATCTGAATCCCAATGATATCCAGTCTATGGAAGTGTTAAAAGATGCAGCATCTACCGCCATTTATGGATCTAGAGGTGCCAACGGAGTAATTATTGTCACAACCAAACAGGGAAGCGTTGGCAAGACCAGGGTTACTGTTAACACTTACATGGGTGTTTCCGAAGTGACAAAGTATCCGAGAGTGCAGACCCCCCAGCAGTATGCGGATCTTAGAAGGGAAGCAAGGCGCGCAACCGGCGATTGGAACGGACCCGAGGATGATGCCAATATATTTAACGACTGGGAATTGGCTAGCGTACGCAACAACGGAGGGGCGATTTGGCCGGATCTTTTCTTGACTGAGGGATCACAACAGGATTATCAGGTGGGCGTCTCATCCGCCAGCGAAAAGTCAAAATTTTACGTTTCTCTCAACTACTTTAATGAAAAAGGCAATCAAAGGATGGATGAGCTCAACCGCTACAGCATCCGCGCAAATATTGACCACGCCATCAATGATAAGATCAGTGTAGGAACTCAAAATCAAGTGACTTACTACAATCAGGATTTCCGAAGGGATCCCATGAATATCGCCAACAAGATCAATCCTTTGCTGGATCCATATGACGAGGAAGGAAGAGTGGAATTCCAACCCAATAACTGGAAAGATGTCAACCCTTTAATTGATGAAGAACCTGGTCACTATAAAAACAACAATAGGACGACGCGTTTATTTTCTTCAGGGTATTTCAATTACAAAATCATCGATGGCCTTAGCTTCAGATCTAACCTGGGGATGACCCTCAGCAATAGCAGGACCGGTATCTACCGAGGACCGGAGACTGTTGATAGGGCAGGAGCCGTATCGGAGGCAGTTTATCAAACAGGAAATGGTATAGGACTAAACTGGGAGAACATTATCAACTACAGTAAGCAGATGGATGCCCATTCCTTCACTGTCACCGGTATCCATACCTTGTTGAGAAATGAAAATGAGACACAATCAGCGCAAGGTAGAAATCAGCTTTTGGATTATCAGCTGTTTTATTCCTTAGGGAACGCCAATGACCAGTTGGCCATCCAAAGTTCGTACAGGGCAAGTAGCCTGATGTCTTACACTGGAAGGTTGCAATATGGCTACAATGATAAGTATCTTTTGATGTTCACCGCCCGTGCCGATGGGGCTTCTCAACTAAGCGAAGGCAACAAGTGGGCTTTTTTCCCTTCTGTATCTACGGCTTGGAGAATTATCGAAGAGGACTTTATGCAATCCTCCAATTTGTTCACCGACTTAAAGCTTAGGGCAAGTTATGGGGTGGCTGGTAATGCTGCGGTAGATCCTTATTCTACTGAATCGCTCCTAAGTAGGGTTCCATACGCGTTTGACGAAGTGGGAGCCATTGGTTATACGTTCGGGACCAGAATAGGAAATATCAATCTGGGATGGGAAATTTCCAAAACCTATAACCTGGGCTTGGACTTTGGCTTGATTCAAAACCGACTGGTAGGTACCATTGATGTATATGATACCAAGACAGACGATCTATTGCTGGATCGTTTTCTTCCTCCGAGTTCAGGGGTTTCCTCCATCACTGAAAACATCGGGAAAACAAGGAACCGTGGTATTGAGATAGGATTGGATGCAGTGGCCGTCGAAAAAGGCAACGTAGTATGGAACCTTGGTGTCAACTGGTTTACGAACAAAGAAGAGATCCTCGAACTGGCCACCGGCACAGATGACATTGCCAATGGATGGTTTATCGGACAGCCTACCCGTGCCTATTATGATTTCAAAAAGGCAGGGATATGGCAAACCCACGAGGCTGATGCTGCCTTGGTTTATGAACAAGTGCCCGGTGAGGTAAAAGTGGTGGATCAAAATGGGGACAACCAAATTGACGCCAATAATGACAGGGTTATTTTAGGTTCTCCACGACCAAAATGGAGCGGCAGCTTCAACAGTGATCTTTCTGTAGGCAATTTTGATTTTAATTTTCAGGTGTTTGCCCGCTGGGGGCAGATGATGAACTATGAGTTCTACGATGTCTATGATCCTTCAGGGAACGAGAACAGTCATGCACATGACTACTGGACGCCTGAAAATCCAAGCAATTCCTACCCAAGGCCCAACGCGGGAAGAACTCAAGGAAGCACAATATATTATTCCTCATTGCTTTATGAAGATGCTTCTTTTGTAAAATTAAGGGGTGTGACAATTGGGTATAACCTTCCAACTGCTGCTCTGGAGCGTTTGGGCATCGGAAGACTGCGGGTCTACGTGACGGGCAAGAACATGCTGGTGCTCAGCAATGTCGACAACTATGATCCGGAAAGGGGAGGTGCCATGAGCAATCCTATTCCTAGATTATTGGTGGGGGGTATTAATCTTGAATTTTAATCAAAGACCTTAAGAAAAGATGAAAGCAATAAAAATAAATATAATAGGTTTTGCAGGTCTGTTTTTTGGCCTGATGGCCTGCCAAAATGAGTTGGATGAGTATAATCCCAGCGGAATTACAGCAGAGGGGGTTTATACTACACCTGATGGCTTCGAATCCCTTGTTAATGCAACCTATTCTTATACCCGCTGGTGGTATGGAAAGGAAGACGGGTACAACTTATCCGAAATGGGCACAGACCTATGGATCAACGGGGTGGATGGCGGCGCCAATGTAGCCTTGGTGCATTATGAAAATCTTCAATCCAACCAAGGCTCTGTAGAGACCCTTTGGGCCAAGCTTTATGAAGCGGTCAATCTTTGTAATGCAGGGTTGGAATTTGTGGCTGAATCAGGACTTTCTCCCGCACTTCAGCTTGAAAGAGAAGCAGAAATACGTTTTCTTCGAGCCTTCTATAATTGGCATATCGTGGAAACGTGGGGTGGAGTTCATTTAAGCTCCGAACGGACAAAAACCGCCCAGCCTACCGCCAACCGAACTCCTGTGGATCAGTTTTATGCCTCGATTAAGGAAGACTTAAACTTTGCAGTTGCCAACCTTCCTTATCCAGCAAGTCAGAAAGGAAGGGTTAGTAGGGCAGGGGCTGAAGCTTTCTTGGCACGTGTACATTTAACTAGGGAAGAATACAATGAGGCGCAGACTTTGGCGGAAAAGGTAATCAATGGCTATGATTTTGGGTTGATGGAGAATTATGCTGATCTCTGGGATATGGAGAATGTGGAGAATGAAGAGGTTGTTTTTTATGTCAATTACTCCAGTGACCTCAATCTCAATGACGCTTCCAACAGTATCACCTTTCCCAATGGCCATTCCCGTGGCGGTCACAATGGGCATTTGCTTTTCATGAGCACTTATGACAGGAACGGCACTGTGGGAATGACGAGAGACATCATCAATGGCCGGCCTTTTGCCCGATATATGCCAAGCCGATACTTGCTGGAGCTTTTTGATGAGGAGGTTGATTCCCGTTTTCACGGATCCTTTGAAACGGTATGGTATAGCAACAGACCCGGGACTTATAGTAAAACGGTAGATGGCCAAACAGTAGAGTTTACGTTGGAAGAGGGAGATACGGCCATCTGGGCGACTAAAGAGGTGCTTTCTCCCGCAGAGGAACTTGCAAAGCCTTTTTTAGTCTACGATATGGAGAGCATGTATCATCCTGATGGAACCTATAATAACAACCGGCAATACATCAACCTGAAAAAATTTGTAGATCCTACCCGCCCCTCAGTGGCAGAGCAACAGAGTTCTAGGGACGCCTTCGTGATTCGTTTGGCGGAGATGTATCTGATTGCCGCAGAGGCAGCACTTCAAGAGGGAGACCTCCAGACAGCTGCTGATCACATCAATGTTATAAGAAACCGCGCGGCAGTACCGGGTATGGAAGCAACCATGGCCATTACTCCGGCTGACCTTTCGATAGATTTTATCCTCGAAGAAAGGGCCAGGGAATTGGCAGGGGAACAGTTTAGATGGTTTGATTTAAAGAGGACGGGGAAACTGGTAGAAAAGGTGAAAGCTTATAATCCTGAGGCGGCCGCCAATGTACGGGAACATCATGTGTTAAAGCCGATTCCGCAAAGGCAACTTGATGCAGTGATCAACAAAGATGAGTTTACCCAAAATCCAGGGTACCAATAAAAGAAAGCTCCCTGGGCCAATGGTTTGGGGAGCTTTCTTTTTTACCACCCCAATATTTAAATGGGATAAAACTTAAAGCAATGGAAAGGATTTTAAATTTGTTATATGAAATTTGAACATTTTGCACTGAATGTAGCACAACCCCGCGCCATGTGCGACTGGTACAAAGCCAACCTGGGATTGTCGGTGGTTAGGAAAGCGGAGGAATCTCCCTTTATGACTTTCTTGGCAGACGACAGCGGGACCATTATGTTGGAGATATACAACAATCCTGCTGCAGCGGTTCTTGAATTCCAGGAGCTACATCCCCTAATGGTGCATTTAGCATTTGTTTCAAAGGATCCGAAGGAAGACAAACAACGGTTGATTAAGGCTGGAGCCCAACTGGTGAGCGATGAGGTATTGGAAGACGGTTCTCACTTGGTCATGCTTAGAGATCCGTGGGGATTGGCGATCCAGTTATGCAAAAGAGCGATTCCGATGTTAAAGGCGCGGTAATTGAGAATTAGGATGACAGTATGATTAAACTCTTGAAGAGGACGTTTTACGGCGGAAAGAATCTCAAAAAGCAACCTTTCCTTGCCGCTTCATCCTTATCTGAAGCAAGAGGAGGTGGAGTGAATTTGTGGGGAGGTGAGGAGATATTTCAAATAGAAGAACAGCACGTGTACATTTAATTAAGTTCCAACTGTTCAGTTAAGTGTCGGTCAATCAATACATGAGTTTGCTCATTTCCCCCTGAAGAAAAGTAGGTAACCATTCCTTCAGGATTGATGACAACATGTTTTGGGAACGATTCTCCAAAGAGGGTTGTAACTTCCTCGTTGGCCAAGCTTTGTTGATAATCAAAAGATCGCTTTTCAAAAAACTTTTCAAGTCTTTCCCTACTGTCCCAAGCGATGGCTAAAAACTCCACATCATCTCGGGATTGATATTTGTCTACCAATTTATTCAAACCAGGCATTTCTACGACACATGGTGCACAACTGGTGGCCCACCAGTTGATTACGAGATATTTTCCTTTGAAGTCATCTAATGATAAGGTGGATGATTGCAGTGTTTCGGCAGTAAAATAGGGCATGGCCTTATTGGATTCAATCGGCCGCTCAATGGATTGTATGTGCGCAATTTCACTAGCCCCTTTGGGATTGAGCCATTGATAAGAAATTTCGTTACTTAGAGGATCAACATCAACACGGAAGGACACGCGCATGGACGATTCCCGAAATTTAAATTCGATGTTCTGGCTTAGAAAATCACTTTCAGCTGTCTCATTCAAGCTAACAGTCATAAATTCAAAATCATTCTTATGATCTAAGCCTGCCCAATATCCGTCTCGATCATCCTGCAAAAAAGAACCAAAAAATAATCGAAGCGAATCAACACCTGTTT
>DATGMS010000368.1:0-4988 GCA_035307285.1 Cyclobacteriaceae bacterium | reverse complement strand
GGGAGAGATAAAGAATTCGCTTGTGACCTGGAAGTCGGTAGGGTTTGATGAACAGAAAGAAAAAGCCATACACTATCCCCACATGTAAGCCGGAAACCGCCAAGACGTGCATGGTTCCGGCAGTGACGTAAGCCTCACTTAGCTCTTTTTCTACATGTTTTTTCTGGCCCAGCAGCAAGGCTTTCGCGATCTGGTTAGAGTAGGGGGTCTGAATATGTCGATCCATGTTTTCCTGTATGGATGCCCTTAACCGCAGCATAAAGTTATTGACTGGGGAATGGTCAATTTTGCCCACCCTCTGAATCTTGTCGTCGACGAAGTGGGAGTGATAAATTTGCTGAACGCGTAAGAATGTTCTATAATCGAACTCGTTTGGATTTTTGGGTGGCGCAATGCTCGATGGGTTCCCGTACACCCATACCATTTCTCCCGGTAGCAGGGGCTCCGGAAGCGTATGGTAGATAATTACTTCTCCTGTGGAGGGTTGGTATTTGCCTTCCTTTTTTACCCCAGTCACCAGAATCCTGTTCGCATAAGTATTGGGTTTCTTTTGGTCTAGGTCGTTTACTATTCCGAGATATCCCTCTATTTTTTGATGGTGCATGAGATGGGAAGGGTCATTGGTAGCATCTTTCAAATAGGTAAACATCAAGCCCATACTTGTCAGAAGAGCATATGCCATGATCGGGAACAATGTTTTAAATCGAAATGCAAGCTGGAAACGGTCGACCAGGGACAAAATCAAATAGGTGCCAAACAGCGCGAAGGTTAAACTGGTGATTTCCCACATCCCTAGAAAATTGGCGTAAGGGTAAAGCATTATCCCGAGGATAAAAAAAAGAACGTACCTCAAAAACGGGTATTCGCTGAACTTCATCTTTGTAGATTATCAATGCCAGCTTGAATGCGTAACCAAAACTTCTTTTATGGGAAGTTGAAGTTCGCTTTAATTGGTATTAATCTAGTGAAAAAAATGTAAAAGAAAAAGCGGAGCCTTGGTTAAGGGCCCCGCTAAAGATAAATGGGTTTAGAAACTTAGATACTGTAAGGCTCTAATTTTCAAATTCTTCTAGAATCTATAGCCAATACTAAATCCACCGTTCAATTCCACGGCGGAAAAGCGTTCGGCAACTTCTTTGCTAAAACCCCTCGCAATACTCACATAGGGACCCAAAGCCAGTTGGCCATTGTACACCCACTTGTATCCAGCGCCAATACCGATGATCGCGCTGTTCATGTCGGTCGTTCTTAGTAGGCTGTTTTCATCCAGTTCGATAAAATCTCCCACACGGTATTTAAGAAAGGGTGAAATATAAAAGCTGGAAGGATCATAATCGTCCTGTACGAAATAGAAATTATAGGAGAGCGCATAACTGTTGGTCTTAAATTCTCTGCCGTTCTTCCCTTGTGGATTAAATCCAAATCTATCGTTGATCAGGAATTCAACGCCGATCGATTGGGTTTGTGAAGAGTCCGTAAAATATTCATAACCTACTTCAACCGATCCCAGGGCAATGGTATTAAGGATGTTTAATTTGACTTCGTGGCGGGTTTGAGCCGTGGTGTAATATGCTATACTCAAGAACAATACACTTAAAATTACTTTTTTCATCATCTATTATTTTAAACAAAATCACGCTGTTTGTGGACAAATAGTTCTTATCCAATATTAAGCCAAAGGGTACTACAAATATTTCTTCATGGCATAATGGGCGATATTACATTCCATAAATTGCTCTCCCTCTTTTATAAAACCAAATTTTGCATAAAGAGGAACTGCAGGAAGCTGGGCATGTAGGTAAAGGAGCTTCCTTTTGTTTTCTGGTTGGAGCATAATATCTTCCAGTACGGTTTTCACCAAAGCCTGGCCTACGCCCATTCCGCGAAACGATTTCAAGACGGCAAAACGTTCTAGCTTAATGCCTTTATCCGTAGTGCGCCATCGAGCGGTTCCCGCCGGTTCATTCCCTACCATTGCAAGAAAATGAGTCGAAGACCCTTCAAAATCATCATATTCCTCTTCTTGGGGAACTTCTTGTTCTTTGACAAATACGGCTTCGCGGATACTAAAAACCGATTCTAGATCAGCTCCGGATATTACTTTGATGACCTTGATCATTTAATACTTTCCATTTCCTGTTTGTCGTAAGCCTCAATAATGGCTTTTACAAGTTTGTGTCGCATCACATCCTTGCCGCTTAGCTTGACTACGCCGATGCCTTTTACGTCCTTAAGGACTCTCAAAGATTCGCTCAATCCGGATTTCTGGCGGGTAGGTAGATCTACTTGAGTTTGGTCCCCAGTGATGATGACCTTGGAGTTGGGTCCCATACGGGTGAGAAACATCTTGATCTGCTCACTTGTCGTGTTTTGCGCTTCATCCAGCAAGACAAAGGCATCATGCAGCGTTCTCCCCCGCATATAAGCTAGAGGGGCAATTTCTATAACCCGGGTTTCCTGGTAATATTTTAATTTTTCGGCAGGAACCATATCGCTCAAGGCATCATAGATTGGCCTGAGGTAGGGGTCCAGCTTTTCCTGCAGGTCACCGGGTAGAAATCCAAGATTTTCCCCAGCTTCTACCGCGGGACGGGTGATGATAATCCGTTTGACTTCCCGGTTTTTCAAAGCCCTTACAGCTAACGCCACAGCGATGTAAGTTTTTCCCGTACCTGCGGGACCCAGCGCAAAGACGAGATCGTTTTGATACGAAGATTCGACCAGTTTCCGCTGGTTGGCAGATTTAGGTTTGATGATAAGGCCTTTGTTCCCAAAGACGATTACGTCGTTTTTGTGGGTTGTGGCCACGGATTCCTCTTGCACTTCGATATATTCTTTGACGTTATCTGGGGTGATTCTACCAAATCGATCAAAGTGATTCAACAACATATTGACTATATCGTTGATCCGGAGAATTTCCGGAGCACTTCCCTTGATGCGGATTTCGTTTCCTCGGGAAACAATTTTGCTTTGTGGAAAAGCGGCGGCTATTTGACGTATATTTTCATTTTCTGAACCTAAGAAGTCCAGTAACGAAACATTTTCCAAAGTAATTATTTTTTCTACCAATCCTTTTCTGTGTATTTAGGGATGTTTCCTGTTCTTAAGGAATAAAATTTCTATTTTTGTTTATACATTTTGCAGAAACTGTATGCAAAAATACGAAATTTTAATTGATTGCTGATTATGGCGCTAGTAACATTCCTCTCTGATTTTGGAGATACCGATTTTTATGTACCTGCAGTGAAAGCAAAAATGCTTTCCATTAATCCCCAGCTTATTATCGTCGACATCACCCATAAAATAGAGCTATACGATATCGCGCAGGCTTCCTTTACCCTAAGGTCCGTTTACCAGGAATTCCCAAAAGGTACAGTTCACCTTGTGGCGATCAACAGCACCAGCAGCCTCACCGACGGTTACATTGGCATCAAGCTTAATGAACATATATTCGTAGGACCCAATAACGGTGTGCTCAGCATGCTGGCCGATCATGATCCGGGAATTATCGTCAAGTTTGCTGATATCCATATTAAAGACAGCACATTCCCTGCCAAAGATATTTTGGCGCCTATTGCGGCCAAAGTGGCCAGTGGCGCGGCTATCCATGATTTCGGTGGACCGCTCCAATCGATCAAAAGAATGATGGCCAGGCAGATTAAGGCCACCAAAAAGCAGATCGTGGGCTATGTATTGCGGGTGGACCATTTCGGAAACCTGATTACTAATGTGCCCAAAGAAGTGTTTGACCAGCTAAATCCAGGCCGATTCAGCATTGAATTCGGGCGGGAAGTCATAGATAGTCTTCAAAAAACTTACCATCAGGTAGAGCCAGGCGATTGCTATGCGTTTTTCAACAGCCTTAATCTATTGGAGATCGGTATCAACCATGGACATGGAGCCGATCTTTTGGGTATGGGATATGATAGTCCGGTGTATATAAATTTTGACACGCAGTTTTAAAGAAAACTACTAATAAATGTCTGCTTTAGGGGAAGATCATTTCCTTGATTCTTAGGAAGATGGGACTTGAGGTGGATAAAAAATATAAGGAAGTGGAGAGAGGGTGTTGCATGGCAAAATTTCTTTTCCCATATTTGCATCCCGTTAAGGAAGTAACGGGAGAGTTATTCTTGAATATTCTCTGTCAAAAATGACACCATGCCTTGGTGGCGGAATTGGTAGACGCGTTGGTCTCAAACACCAATGAGGTTACACTCGTGCCGGTTCGACTCCGGCCCAAGGTACAGCAAACCCTTCTGGAAGCAATTCTGGAAGGGTTTTGTCGTTTTTATACTGGGAGTTAATGGGGAATCTGTTTTTTAAATAAAGTTGTAAAAACATCGTCTTGATCTATGTGAGGATGTTCCTTTTTATGCCATTGAAGAAATTTGATAAACAACAGGAAAGCTGTTGAAAAATCGCTTATCAACAGATTGGCTGTAAAGGAGGCAAACGCCTCAATTTCCGGCAACTTGTGTAGGGACGGAGTATCTTTCCCGTGCTGGTAGAAGAGCAAATCCGGATATTAATGATAGCGGTTATGCCGCCAGGCGTAGGAAGAAATTTGAAACGTGAGCCTCAGGCCTTACAGCGGCAAATATTGAGCAGGTAGATACTATGGTAGGTTAGGGGGGCTCATGCAGTTCCGGAAGGATGAATATGACCCATAGCGCTCAGCGATCAGACAGGACAGCAGTTCTCCTTTTTCCCGGCGGGCAGTTGTTTCCCAGCCTCCTGGCTCGATCATCCGAAGTCCATAATATCGATGCGGAATTGAATAACACACAAAAAAAGGGCAAGTCCTTGAAAAGACTTGCCCTTTTTGCTATTAGCTGCAGGTGTTCTCCAGCTACTTGATTTGATTAGCTCAATTTGAAACGGATAGGTAATCTCATTTTTACCCTAACCGCCTTGCCTCTTTGCTTTCCGGGTTCCCAGTTAGGAGCGGCTTTAACCACTCTCATTGCTTCTTCGTCACAACCTCC
>DATGMS010000367.1:0-2962 GCA_035307285.1 Cyclobacteriaceae bacterium | reverse complement strand
GTCTCAACATTGTGGACTAGCCGATCCAAATAAATTCTGAAATCCTTTTGTGGATTTTCAGGCATTAGGGCATTGGGGAATTTCGCTAAGGTTACACAAGTCTCAACCACTTCAAAAGTGGCACTTGTTTCACAGCCATTGCTGTCGGTCACTATAATTTCATAACTACCGGTAACGTTTGGCCTGAACGTGGAAGTGCTATCGACTTTCACCCCATCCAACAGCCAATTGTAGGTTTCAAAGCTTCCTGGATTTATGGTAGGGAAGAAGTTTTCAGCGGTACAAATCTGATATTCATCATTTAGATCAAGAGAGATCCCTTCCGACTTTTCCAGTATATAAGATGCGCGTCCAAGTTCGCACATAGGTTCTTCCAGCCTTCGGACGATCACTTCATATGTTCCCTCATCAGTGACATCTATAGTGGGCTGATTATGGAACTCCAGAAGCTCTGACCTTTCACCGACAGAGTCGGTATAAAACCATTGATATTGTCGTATCTCGACAAAATCACCCTCGGCCGTTAGGGTGGAAAAGGGGTCTTCTCCGCAAAATGAAGAGGCACTGATTTCTACCGGATAGGTCAGTTGCGGTACATTAACCGTGAAGGATATAGGGGTTGCTGGGCAGGCGCTGCTGGCTCTAGGCTGTACATCAAGCGTGAAATCACCTGTGGAAGGAGGGTAGAACTCCCTTTCTCTCCCGACAATTACACCGGCTGCAGTTCTCCACCGAATCACTACGTCTGAGGGACTCATAGAACCAAGTTCCGCCGAAAATATCTGGTTGCCATAGCAGTCAATATATCGTTGGGAATAATCGAATTGTAATTGTTCGTTGACAGTTGCTTCTATTGACCTCCGTCTGGGACATAGCCCGGAGTTAGGGTCATTATGGGTGGCAAGCATGGAATAGGTTCCTGATACTTCAATCCTAAAAGTAGTTTGGGAAGTGCCTGTTTGTGTACTTCCGTCCGGTGCGGTAAGCACGTAAGACAAATCTTGGTCAGATTCGGGACTGAATTCGAAAAATTCGCAGGCCGTCAAAGTTGCAGGCACGGAGAAGGATACCTGCCGCGGTGACGGAACGGTGATGGTTTTTACGTCCGGGCTGGTACAGTTGTTGGCATCTCTTACCTGAACCTGATAGGTTCCACCTGAAAGCTCTTCAATTATTGTATCATTGGCTTCAAATGTACCACTTACTTCGCTCCCATTTGAAGAATAAATAGAATAGCTCCCCGGTCCGTCCAGGAACTCCAAAGCCACTGCGCCTCTGTCTAGGCCTGAAGGTGAGCAGGCCCCCTCTTCCGCCAAAGATACGTTAAACTGAATAGGGTCATCAAAATTTAAGTTGTTGATGCTTATCAACCTTGATATGCTACATCCGTTCAACTTGCCGGTGACGACATAGGTTTTTGGTAGCAACCCCGAAATAATACGTTCCTCGCCGGGAGCCAGCGAGCCAAAGGTCGCCCCGGAAACTCCCACTACAGTGAGTTCATCCAATCCAGAGACAGCGGTGATCCTAAATGACCCTTCAGTCGATTCGCATTCGTTGGCATCCGATATTTTTGTAAGCGTAATTTCTGCGCCTTCGTTGATTTGAAGCGGAAACGACTGCTCCACAGAACATCCTGGATTGTTTGCGTCTTCTGCATTGAAGAAAATCGTATAGTCGCCCAAGCCTTCAAGATTGTCGGTGTTCAGATTTAGAGAAAATGATTTTCCCAAAGGTGTTCTCGCGGATTGTCCCGCTTTTTGGTAAGACCATGAAGCATTGATAGGAACGTCCGGTGAATAAGTGACGGTTTGGCCGAGACAGGCGATTGTGGTTGAAGGTGTTACATCCACCTCTATGGAAGGTCCGGCAAATGTTGTGGCACCGACAGAACATGCGGGCGTACTGACTGTTACAAAATATCGTCCTTCCTCTGTAATGGTGACTTCATTTTGTGTACTAACCACTGTTCCTGCTTGATTAGTCCATTGAAAATTAAATTCAGAAAAGTTGGGATTCAGCGCTGGGTCATCGCTGACGGCGGTAATGGTAATCGCATCATTTCCGCAAAGTACTACATCGGGAGGGATATTGAATACCGGGCCAGTCTGCACAATAACAGCCAATGAACTTTGATAGTAATTTTGGTTTGATCCCCTGTAAACCCTAAGGTTCACTTGATAATTGCCGGTTACGGAGTATGCGAATGTAATCTTATTGACTCCCTGACCAGCCAGACTATATACTTCAAAACCTGCTGCATCCAGGATTGACCAATTGAACACATCCGATGGATCTCCGCCTGCAGTGTATTCGGCATAAGCAAAACCTGAGGCTGCACTTAAGCAGACACCTGTATCGCCCTTCAACTCAGGTTCAGCCCATCTTTCTTCGGGCGTAAACCAAGAGGAGAATACTGCTATAAATGCAGAAAGCAGGATAAAAATGGGCAAAAGCAGGTAGGTGCGTAGAATCATTTATCCCTTATTTAATGGCCAGTTTTGACAAAAACGTCAGCAAATTTATTACTTGTTTAATAGAAAAATACTTAAATCTTTAATATAATTCTTTGAGATACGCAATCAAGAAGCATTTACAAGATTATCGATATTAGATGTAAATTTAAGGTGTGATAATCAAGTGCTTAAGCCTAGGTGACATAATACAAATATACAGTAGCTTCCAGAAAATGGGTCTGCTGGACAAGCACCACCTAACCAATGCTAAAATAACGGCTGAAAGCAATAACCATTCCTACTCCTGTTTAGCGGATAAACACCCATTCCTCTGGGGAGCTTAAGTTTTCAGAAAACTCGTAGCTGTCCAGATTAAACAATTTTAGTTTTTCCGGTTCGTCAATTTGGTTCTCAATGATATAATTGGCCATTGTTCCCCTGGCTTGTTTGGCAAAAATAGCGACGATCTTATAAGCACCGCCCCTATATTCTTTAAACGCAATATG
>DATGMS010000366.1:0-2913 GCA_035307285.1 Cyclobacteriaceae bacterium | reverse complement strand
GGCTGAGCAGCGTATTGAATGTTCCGCCAGTGATGCGTATAGGATTGGTAACCTTAGTTTGTGCTTGGTATGTTTTTTGGATAAAAAAGTTGAATCTAATAAAACTATTATGCTGAGAAACTTTTATTCAATTGTAGGCTGTTTGTTTATCCTGATATATTCAGGATGTTCTTCGGAAACAAAAACTTCCACAACTACCCAGGATACGGTGCAAGTGGCGACTGGTACACGGTTGTTGTTGCCGGATCCCGACACAACCGTCAATCCGAAAAATTATAGCAAGGTGGTAGGATGGGAGGAGGGAGAAAAACCCTCGGCACCAGATGGATTTACTGTCAGCAAGTTTGCCGATGGACTGGATAACCCCAGATGGGCATATGTCGCCCCCAACGGGGATATTTTTGTGGTCGAATCTGCCACCCAAGCAGATGTAAAGACTAAATCGGAGGCGGTATTATCAGGAAAAGATAAATCAATGAATCTGGGAAGTGCCAACCGCATTACCCTCTTCCGGGATACGAACGGCGATGGACAGGCAGAACTTAGGGAAGTCTTTTTGGAGGACTTAAACCAGCCTTTCGGAATGCTGATTTTAGGCAATAGCTTCTATGTAGCCAATACCGATGGATTGATGCAGTTTCCTTACGAAGAAGGGCAGACACAAATTACTGCTGAAGGGAAAAAGATCCTTGACCTTCCTGCTGGGGGGTACAATAACCATTGGACGAGGAACATCATCGCCAATAACGACGGTTCTAAGATATACATTTCAGTAGGATCAGGCAGTAATGTGGGTGAAAATGGCATGGAGCATGAAATCCGTAGAGCGGCTATATTGGAGATAAATCCTGACGGGAGCGGGGAGAGGATTTATGCTTCTGGACTTAGAAATCCCGTAGGTATGGATTGGGCGCCAGGATCTGGGGTTCTGTGGACCGCGGTCAATGAGCGGGACGGCTTGGGAGATGAATTGGTGCCCGATTACCTTACCGGTGTACAGGAAGAGGGATTCTATGGTTGGCCTTACGCCTATTTCGGACAAAATATTGACCCCAGGCCAGGACAAGCACCGGAGTTGGTAAAAGAAACACTTGTGCCAGACGTGCCTCTGGTGGCTCATTCAGCATCGTTGGGTCTGGCTTTTTATGACCATACAGCATTTCCTGAAAAATACCACAACGGGGCTTTTGTGGGGCAACATGGGTCTTGGAACAGAACCGAATTGGTAGGTTACAAGGTGGTCTTTGTTCCGTTCGAAAATGGCAAGCCTTCGGCTGACCCAGAAGATTTCCTTACCGGGTTTATTAAAGACAAAGAAAACAATGAAGTATATGGCCGCCCGGTCGGCGTTACTGTTTTACCTGATGGAGCATTATTGGTCATGGATGACAGCAGCAATACCATTTGGCGGGTGAGTGCAGAGTAAGTAGCCGATTAGTGCAAGGAGCCTTGTATACCGAGAGATGGGTAGATGGTAGGGTCAATTTCCAATATATCCATCAATACAAAAGCCGGGCAATCCCGGCTTTTGTATTGTTAAGATGGTCTGATTAACGGCTACACACCCAAGGTCCAGCCGTTTCTGTATTCTCTTTTTACAAATTGGTTGGCCATGTCGAAATTGGTGACTTTCATGTTGGCACCGTCCCATATCAATTTGATATTTCTTCCAGGATAATCAAAGCTGTTCGGGTCGTCTGCTCTAGGTACACGAATATCCTGGCTTCTTATGGCAAGATTCCCCATCAATACAGACTCCGTTAACGGGCCGGAAATGGAAAAAGGCGCGCTCAGTTCGTCAAACTGTTTGCTGCCGTGCCCAGCGATACATGCATTCACCCATTGCGCATAGTGTCCGGGAATCCCGCCTTCAACTCTAGGCAGTTTGGGAGCCACGTTGATGCTTTCGTTCAATGAGGTAGGTAGAAGCTTTGGATCAACTCCGTAAGTGGAACACATCATTTTACCTCTGGTTCCTTCGATGATCACACCATTGCCACCGTCGCCCATAATTTCATTTGGACCTAACTCTTCAGGACGCGTGGGCTGTATACCGCCATCCATCCAGTGAAATTCAAGGTCTTCCATTCCATCTCTTTTGAACCGAAGAGTAACGTGGGAGGAAGGTGGGCAGCTCTCCGGGAAATACCCTCTTATAAATTCTCCTGTGTACACTGATCCTACGCTACATTCTGCTTCTGAAGGATATCCCAATCCCAATACCCTGAATGGAGGCTCCATGATGTGGCAGGCCATATCGCCCAAAGCACCGGTGCCATAATCCCACCAGCCTCTCCAGTTGAAAGGGTGGATGTTTTCGACGTAGGCTTTTTCAGGGGCTGTACCTAACCAAAGATCCCAATCCAGGTGAGAAGGGGCTTTTTTGCGGCTATTGGCAGGCCAGGGAACACCTTGAGGCCATACCGGCCTATCTGTCCAACAGTAAACCTTTTTGGCCTCACCTATCAGGCCCGCATCATACCACTCCCGCATTTGTCTTACGCCATCGCCGGAAGCCCCCTGGTTTCCCATTTGGGTGACCACTTTGTATTTCTCGGCTGCCTCAGTTAACATCCGGGCTTCATAAATATCGTGGGTCAAAGGCTTCTGCACATACACATGCTTTCCAAGCTGCATCGCCGCCATGGCCTGAACGGCATGGTTATGATCAGGAGTGGAAACAGATACCGCATCAAAGTTGTTGTGTTCTTTTTCCAACATTTCCCTATAGTCTCTATAATACTTCGCTTTAGGGTGTTCTTTTACGCTTCTTTCAGCTCTCTTGTCATCTACATCGCAAAGAAAAGCGATGTCTGCATTACCGCTGTCATAGAAACTCTTGATATCGCTGTACCCTTTTCCTCCTACACCGATGCCTGCAATCCTTAGTTTGTCACTGGGGGCCTTAAAGCC
>DATGMS010000365.1:0-2730 GCA_035307285.1 Cyclobacteriaceae bacterium | reverse complement strand
AAACTGCCAATTTCAAATGGGATTTAATGGCCACTTTCTCCACCAACAAAAACGAAGTCACCAAGCTGACCAATGAAAACCTACCATTGGGTTACCTTAACACCGCTGCGCCTGGCGGAACGGGCCAAAGCGGGATCAATACCCAAAGAGTGGCAGAAGGATATCCCATCGGGCAGTTTTACACGCTTGACTATGCTGGAAGAGACGAAAGCGGCATGTCCCAATATCGCAAGCCTGACGGAACCTTGACCACCAGCCCGACTACTGATGACCATGTCTATCTGAGCAATGCCCAGCCAAAATTTCTTTATGGCCTCAACAGCAGCATGACTTGGAAAAACTTTGACTTCAACATGTTTTTCCGTGGAGTTTACGGCAACACCATCCTTAACGCACAACTGGCAGATTTAAACAGGCCATTTAACGCCTCCCTTTCCAACCTGCCCAAGTTCTCTTTGGATGAGCCGATTAATGACGGCAACGTCAGCAAATATTCCAGCCGTTATCTGGAGAGTGGTTCGTACCTGAGATTTGACAATGCCACGCTGGGCTACTCTTTCCCGACAGGCATGAAAGATGTCAAGAAGATCCGGCTTTATCTCAATGCCCAAAACCTCTTTATCATCACCGACTACAGGGGCATTGACCCTGAGATGGAAATAGGCGGCCTTACCCCCGGCATTGACATGAAAAACTATTATCCCAAGACCAGAAGTTTCATATTGGGAGTAAACCTAGATTTTTAATCAGCTAATCCATTGATCATGATACCAAATAAAAAATATAGAAATAAACTGATTTTCTTGGGCAGTGCCTTGCTGCTGGCCAGCACCCTATCCTGCACCGATCTGGATGTGGACATCAAATCAGAATATACAGAAGTGAATTTCCCCATCACCAATGAGGAATTTATTGCCGCCACCGGGCAGATGTACACCCAACTTCGGGAAGAGATCGCCGGATCTTATCATTTCCTTCAAGAATGGAGTACGGACGATGGCATTGTCGTGGCTCGTGCAGGCAACTGGTTTGACGGGGCAAGGTTCGTTGAACTCCATAAACATACCTGGACGCCGGATCATGCGGTATCTAATACAGTCTGGACCTGGGGGTATAGAATGGTCTCCACCAGCAACCGCCTGTTGACCTTGTTGGAAGACACACCCGAATCGCCTTCCAAGTCCCAGTTTATCAGCGAAATCCGGGCGATGCGGGCCTTGGCCTACTTCTTCCTGATGGATACCTATGGCAATGTGCCGATCGTAACGGTATTTGGGGAAGAGGAAATGCCCACTAACTCCTCCCGGACTGAGGTTTTTAATTTTATCGAGAACGAACTGAAAGAGTCCCTTGAGTTCTTAAATCCGGAGGTGAATGCCGCCACTTACGGCCGGCCCACCCAATGGCTGGCCCATGCGCTACTCGCTAAGATGTATCTGAATGCCCCGCATTATTTGTCCACCGACCATAGTTTCAACGGCACTCCGATGTATAACGAAGCCATTGCGGCCTGTAATGCCATTATTGCCAGCGGGAACTACTCCCTGGTATCGGACTACTTAAGCATCTTCAAGCCGGACAACGGTCCCCATATCAGCGAAATCATTTTTGCATCGCCTATGGATGCCCAATTGGCGCAGGGACTTATGCACCAGCGGTATGAGCTACTTCCCCAGCATAGGGATAGGTTTGGACTTGATTTTAATCCGAGCAATGCCTCATCCTCCCAGAAGGGTTATTACGAATATTTCGATCAGGAAAATGACCAGCGGAATGCGATCTGGCTTACCGGCAAACAGTTTGACGCTCAAGGCAACCCCATCATGGTCAGTACTACCAATGTAGGCTTCAATGACAAGTATAACGGTCCCAATCCCAATGAAGTAATAGAGATACAGGTAGAACTCACGCCTGATATTGTTTTAGAGAATGAAGCTATCTTTGACAAGGGCAACGATCTGGAAAGCCAATGGCAGGGTTATAAGATCATCAAGTATTTTCCCGATGCCAATGACTTCAACCGGTTCCAGAACAACGATTATGTGCTCTTCCGTTATGCAGATATTCTCTTGATGAAGGCCGAAGCCATCCTTCGCGGCGGCACCGACCCCAATGGAGAGACTGCCCAATCTTTGGTCAACCAGGTTTATGCCAGGGCCACGGGCGTGGAAAACCATTATGCTTCTATTGATTTAGAAGAACTCTTCCGAGAGCGTACCAGGGAAATGGCAAGAGAAGGCTGGAGAAGAAACGACCTGATCCGCTTTGGCAAGTGGGAGGATTCTTGGACCTTCAAGACCAACAACGATCCCACCAGAAGGATTTTCCCTGTACCTGCTACGGAATTGAACATCAACCCGAATTTGGTGCAGAATGAGGGGTATTAACAAATTACACGTTAAATGCCGTTCACGTAAGCAGTCTGTGGGGACACAGACCGGGGTTGCCCGAGAAGACGACCTGATCCGCTTTGGCAAGTGGGAAGACGCTTGGACCTTCTAGACCAATAGCGACGCCACCCGTCGAGTTTTCCCCATCCCCACCACGGAATTAAACATCAACCCGAATTTGGTGCAGAATGAGGGGTATTGATGGATAGGATTTGTGTAAAATAAAGAACCACCCCGTATTCTAAGGGGTGGTTCTTTTGTTTGTTCACAAAAATATAATGTTCACGGATCGTGAACTAAAGGGCAATGTGAACAAATTATGTGGTAGTGACCATTTCGG
>DATGMS010000364.1:0-2233 GCA_035307285.1 Cyclobacteriaceae bacterium | reverse complement strand
AAATTCGTTGCCTAAAAAACCGGCGCTATGAAATGCCTTCAACTCCTCCCCTTCTCCTACAGTAAAGCGCTGCCCAATGTCTATAAATGCAGGGATAACCGGATTTACCGGCCCCAATTGTTGGGCTATCCAAGCTCCGATGTGAGGCATACTTACGGATTGGGGAGGTTCGTAACAAGTGTGCCAATGGTATTGATGGCGGGTATGTAAGATGTGTCCCATGTCCGCCGCCACGTAAGACCGGATCAGTGTGCCTTTGTCCATCACCCGCCCAATTGATTCCAAACCCTCCGAAAAATGAATTCCGTCCAGTACCGTAGGTACAGATTTAAATGTGCTTAGAACATCATTGGCCTGCATCCCCTTGGTAAAAGGAGTATAGCGCTTTGGGTCAAAGGTCTCGGTATGCGCCATTCCTCCCGACATGTACAGTAAGATAACGGAATCGGCCCTGGATACGATTTTGTTCCGGTTGCAGGAAGACAACAATCCAGTCATAGGAGCCCCTAAAGCCATCGTAGCAATTGCGGCTGCGGTGGTTTTCTTCAAGAAATCCCTCCTGTTTAGTTCATTTTCCATAGCATCAGTATGTGGTATGTTGTATATGGTATTTGATGCACTCTTGGTCCCCCTTCCTTAATTTCCTTGAGGAACTAGGGGCCGGATGTCCGATGTCCGATGGCGGAAGATCGCTTGACTTCAACCTTTTCGTTTTATTAACTCTTTACTCTTGTTTCTTTGTTCTTTGCTCTTGATTCTTACGTCTTTGTACTTACTACTTGATACTTCCTACTGAGTAGTTAATGGATCACCTGAAACTCAGGCAACAACAAAACTGCCCAGAATAAATCCTGAATGGACTCCGTGCTGGGGCTTTCACCCAATACCTCTTTTGCCACTTCAAATTCCTCCTGCCCTGGCTCTCTTCCCAAAGCCTTGGCGTAAACCTCTTCGATGATCAAGTCACTTTGTTTGTATCTCTCCTTCCACTGTTCAGCTCCCCTTCTCAATACAGCGTTGAAAGTTTCCCCATTCGTTAATTCCAATGTTTGTAGCAAGTTGGCCTGCGTATCCCTCGTGGTCTGAACCACTTCTCGGCTGGTTCGACCCAAAGCAGTAAGGAAGCTGTTATTCGCCACCAAAGAAGCCCTTGCAAAAGACAGCGTGGTTTGTTCCTGGTTAAGCAGCTCGAAGGGATTGTAGCGCATGATAGAATCCGGAAAAACCGGACTAATCACTTGGCTAATGGCATCGGAAAACTGTTCTGCCGTTATCCTACGGCGAACCATTCCCTCGAAGGTAAAATCTTCCGCAATCAATTCGTTGACGTCTTTTTTACCTACCGACGGCATTTGATAGACTTTGGAGGTGGTGATCTTTAAGATCAGCTTCTTGATGTCATAATTGCTCTCCACAAAATCAGAAGCCAGCCAATCCAAGAGATCCTGGCTCCAAGGCTCATTATCCATCATATCCACCGGCTCCACTATTCCACGGCCCATCAGCTGCGCCCAAACCCTGTTGACCAATGTACGGTAAACCCTGCCGTTAGCGGGCTGGGTGAGGTATTCGGCCATTTGTTGAAGCTTCACCGATCTCGGGGCAGTACTATCGATTTCTCCCAATTCTTCCCAAAGAATCTTGGTTCCTGCATATTTTCCCGTGGGTACTTCACATCTGCTTATTTCCAAAGTGGTGTCCGCAAAAACGTTGGCGAATGCATAGGCTTCTTCCAGCTTCCAATCGCTGATAAAGCTGTCATGGCAGGAGGCGCATTTCAAATTGAGGCCAAGGATTACCTGCCCTACATTTTGGGCCGCCTGCATTTCTGTCATCTGGCTGGCATTGACCGTGCCCCTCCATTTAATTCCTTCAATAAACCCCTTGGAGTCTTCTGTTGGGTTTAACAACTCCTTGACAAACTGGTTATAAGGCTTGTTGTTTTTCAAAGACTTGTAAAGCCAATCCGTAATATTGTACCTTCCACCCGTAATGTATCCTGTTCCCGTGTAATCATTCCGCAAAGCGTCGTTCCAAAAGGTTAGCCAATGCATGGCATAATCATCTTCCCGTTCCAATAACTGCCTTACTTTCAACTCCCGTTTGTCTGCTCGCACATCCCTTTCGAAGGCCTCCAACTCTTCGGGAGTAGGTACCAAACCAATAATATCCAGATATATTCTTCTCAGGTAAGTCCTGTCATCTACCTGATCTTTCCACTCAATCTTATTGA
>DATGMS010000363.1:0-16383 GCA_035307285.1 Cyclobacteriaceae bacterium | reverse complement strand
AATGGATCATCTCCCAAAAATTCCTTTATTTTATCCACACACAAATGCTTGACGGCCGTCGAGTCATCTGGATGGGTGGCATTTGTGGCTGCTGCTGAATTTGAGGTTTTGCCTATTACCCAGGTTTGGAACGCTTTCCTTATAGAACCTTCAACGACGGGTTTAGGTATGAAATCTACCATGCCTGCCTCAAGTGATTTTTCTCTTTCACCTATGACATTCCCGGCTGATAGAGCGATAATCGGGACATCTACACAATGCGGGAGACTTAAGATCAACTTTGCAGCTTCAAGTCCATCAATAATCGGCATCTGGATGTCCATGAACACAATATCGGGTTTTTGCTTCTGACAAAAATGGTATGCCTGTACACCGTCTCCAACCTCATGAATGGACGCATTGGGAGCAGCCTTTTTTATCAGGATTTTCGAAAGTAACATGTTAGTTGCATTGTCCTCAGCCAGCAATACTTGATAAGCTGCCGGATATGGGTCAGCTGGCGCGGGAAGGCTTTCTTTTAAGTGTAACTCGTTATTGTTCTTAAGAGTTGCCAGTTCTTCATACAGGTTTTTTATTTTTATAGGTTTATTAAGATGCCGGTCGATTTTAAGTCTTTCACTGTTTTTCAGTACACGTTCGTGGTCTGCTGGTCCATGCATCAAAATAATCGGTATGGCGTTCTCCAGATCAGCCATCGATTTTCTCGCTTCTTCGACAGTTTTAATACCGTCCATACCGGGCATTTGAAGATCTACCACTAAGAGATCGTAGTCCTTGTTTGCCTCAAGGATTTTAAGTGCATCATGACCGTTGGCAGCAGTATGAACTTCCACTTTCTTGTTTTCCAATGCGCTCTTGAGAATGTCTAGACTTTTTTGATTATCATCCACAACAAGTGCTTTTTGAACCGTTCCAAATTTTGTGGATGAGAAGGGCTGACCTTCCACACAATCTAAGGAAACATCAAAGTAAAAGGTGCTGCCTTTACCGGGTTCACTGGATACCTGTAGCCGACTTCCCATAAGATCTAACAACTTGTTGGAAATGGACAGCCCTAAGCCCGTACCTCCGAATCTCTTGGCTGTGGTTTCATTTTCCTGAGAGAAGGCCTCAAATATCATCTCTTGCTTATCCTTGGCAATTCCAATCCCCGTGTCTATTACTTCAAACCGGAACGTACACCGATTATCGTCTGAATTTGTCAACGCATTAATCTTCAGTTCAATTTCCCCTTGCTCGGTAAACTTGATGGCATTGGCAAGGAGGTTGATCAAGATTTGTTTGATTCGGGTTTCGTCGGCATAAATCTTTTCCGGCAGGACAGGAGGTAAATTCAACAATATCTCCAATCCCTTCGCATCTGCACCGAAACTGACTACATCTGCTGCCTGTCCTACGACATCGTATAGATCACATTGTTCAATATTCAGCTCAAGCTTATTGGCCTCTATCTTCGAGAAGTCCAATATGTCATTGATCACGTTTAGAAGTGAGCTTGCGGATTCATGGACAATCTTTAGGTATTCCTGTTGAGTCTTATCAAGATGGGTTTGTAGCACCAAATTGCTGAAGCCGATCATCCCGTTGAGAGGAGTTCTGATTTCGTGGCTCATATTGGCCAAAAATGCCGACTTTGCATTATTAGCCAGTTCCGCCTGCTCCTTTGCGTGCGTAAGGCTCTTTTCTAGCTCATTCCTGTCTATAGCGTTTGAAATGCTGTTCGAAAAGGTTGTTAGAGAGAATATATCCGTCTCAGACCATTTTGTTTCCGCCTGATGGTTTTCGAAACTTATAAAGCCCCAGAATGAAAATTCATAAATGATGGGAATCACAAGAATACTACGAATCCCTTTTTGTGTCATGGCCTTGTGTAGGACCGAGTGTTTTGGTGTGTCAGAAAGTGTTTGTTGGACCGCGATCTTTTTTTCTAGGTCCTGTAAATGGTCTTTTAGAATCCTATAGGGTATGTTCTGTTGTTCAGGGTCTTTGAAGATCGCTTTATCATCCACTTTGTTCCACTCAAAATTATGCGATGTGGTAGCACTAGGAGCTTCAAGGTTGTTGGTATAAAATGCAACTTTATCCGCATTGATAGCTTTGGCCAATAAGATCAAGGAAAAATAAATTGCCTCATAAAAATCCCTGTTGGACAATAATTCATCAGTCGCTGCGGAGATAGCAGTCAACATTTGTTTTTTACGCTTGATCTCCTCTTCCCTTACGTATTCATCGTTGATATCGTGAAAAGCGCCATTTAGCATGATGCAGCGACCCTCTTCAATGACAGGTTTTCCAATGACTCTCACCCATACATTTCTGCCTTTTGCGGTTTTAATCTTAAACTTTTCGTCCCAGGCTAGACCGTGGGTGATGGCATTTTTAAACAACTCCGTGATTCTGTCCCTATTCTCACCCTTAAAAAAGCTGACGGCAGATTTTTGCGTCACCTCAAAATCATCATCTACCTCGTGTATGCTTCTCGTTACATCCGTCCAAGTTATCCTGTCCTTTACAAGGTCGATTTTCCAGCCTCCGATCCGGGCCATTTTATTGGTCTCCTGTAAAAGCTCTTTAGTAGCCTGGACCTCCTTTTCCAGCTTTAACCGCTGGGTGACATCAATGGAATTTCCGATCACATAATCATTGCCGTCAAGGCTTTTTTCGAGGGAGTTATTGTAGAGCCAAACTTTCTTGGTGTAACCGTTCTTATGAATAGTGGTTAGCATCCCTTCGGCTTTCCCTTTGGCTTTGATTTGATTCAGGTAATCTTCAATATGTGAATGGTAGTTTTTGGGGATCAAATCCAGTAAATTCTTTCCGACCATCTCTGATGGAGAAAAACCCAACAGTTGGGAGCCGTAGTTGTTTGCGCTCAGGAACTTCCCGTCTAAGTCATGGGTGTACATCAACCCCTGACTGTTTTCAAAGAAGGTTCTGAATTTGTTTTCGCTAATCTTTAGAAGTTCCTTTTTTTTCCTTTCATCGGTGATATCCTTGCCGATTGCGAAGATGTCGCCAGTCAAAGGTTCACAGACCGCCCCCCACGAAATCTCTTTATTTTCACCGCTTTTAGTGTGCAATCGCTGGATCCAGTGAATATTTTCGTTTCCCTCAGAAACTTGCTTCAACATCCCCTTAACAGCGGCTGCATCTTCAGGAGGGATCAACTCAAAAAAAGATCTAGATAACAGAAATTCTTTTTCGTAACCCAATATATGGGTAAATGCTGGATTGATCTTTTTAAACCGCCCGTCTTTGCCCGCTATGCAGATCAACTCATCGGAAAGGTTGGTGGCTTTTTCTAAATAAGCAATCAATGGTTTATTCTTTCTCTCGATGATCAATTCCGCTGCTTGTTCACCGAGAAGGGCTAAAGCTACTTTTTGATCGTCAGATAATTTGTTTGGAGATTTGTCAAATATGCCGAGGATGCCTAATTTGTTTCCGTCCTGATCCTTTAAAAGTACTCCTGCAAAGAAGGTTACTTTTTCATCCGTCAAAAAAAACATGCCTGGAAATTCGGGATACTGAACAAGGTCTTCATATTCAGTTATTCCTTCATTGGACAATGTCTTTAAATATATGTGTTTTATGTTACAAATTTCTGAAAATTCAGCCTCGGGAATCGCGGTAAATAAATTGTCTTTATTTTCTATTAAAAGAACAAATGAAGCCTTGCACCCTAGAATGATGGATGACAAAGATGTTAATCGGCCAAAAGAAGGTTCTTTAGTGTTGTCTAAAACGTAGTAGGAGGGGTGGAAAGGCGTAACACTTGCTTGTCTGAAGGGAGTAAGGTTTGATACCATTCGATTCAAATAGTTTCCATCAAATTAAATAACTTGATTTTTATTTTTACAAAATTACATTAATAGTTACAAAATATTAACAAATTGAGTTAAAATTAACTTTTAAACAACTCTTTCCGATAAAATGTTTATTCCCGAATTTCTACTGTGGTTCAGCCTTTTTATTATCTTCTATGCATTCATAGGATACGGCGTACTTTTATATGCCTTGGTCTTACTGAAAAGGAAAAATACAACCAATCAATTTACCGGTGTCTCTAATTATCAGCCCATGGTAACATTAGTTATTCCCTGCTACAACGAAGCCAATATCCTCGAAGAGAAAATCCTCAACTGTAAGCAATTGGATTATCCCGAAGACCTGTTAAAGATTTACTTTATTACTGATGGCTCTACCGATGAATTCCATGAGGTATTAAAGGAACACCCAGAGCTCATTTTGTTACATGAAGATAGAAGGGGAGGGAAGACTGCAGCGGAAAACAGGGCGATGAAATTCATTGAAACTCCGATTGTTGTATTTTCTGACGCAAATACCATGTTAAATCGAGAAGCGGTAAAAAATATCGTGAAACACTTCGGGGATGGCAAGACCGGCTGTGTTTCGGGTGAAAAGCGGGTAACGGTGGAAGAAGAGGATAGCGCCAGTTCCGCCGGAGAAGGTATTTACTGGAAGTATGAATCGTTTTTGAAACGGTTCGACTCAGAATTTCACAGTGCCGTGGGTGCCGCCGGGGAGCTGGTGGCATTTCGGACTGACCTATATGAGGAACTTCCCGAAGACACCATTCTGGATGATTTTATGCAGTCCATGTTGATCGCCGCCAAAGGGTATAAAATCGTCTATGAGCCTAATGCCTATGCGGTGGAAACAGGTTCGGCGTCCATTGACGAAGAAATGAAGAGAAAGATTAGGATCAGTGCTGGAGGCTGGCAATCCATTCAAAGATTAAGAGGTAAAATTACCCCTGCCAAGGACTTCACTCTGTTCTTCCAGTACATTTCCCACCGGGTGCTCCGGTGGACGGTGACACCCTTCTTATTGATTCTCGTTTTTATATTAAACCTTTTCCTCGCCTCTAACCATTGGATTTACGAGACATTGATGATAGGTCAGGTCCTGTTTTATCTTGCAGCACTCTTAGGTTACTTTTTGGAAAACAGAAAAATCCGGTTTAAGATACTTTTCATTCCTTTTTATTTCTGCATGATGAACTATGCCGTGATTTTGGGACTTATCCGGTTTTTGAAAAAAAGCCAAAAAGGCGTTTGGGAAAAGGCGGTAAGGAAATAGGAGGGGTTGGGCAGATTTTTCTTTCAGCCTTTCCTTTTTACGCCCCTCACTGCTTCGGCATTCCAGGGATCATCCGGCCATGAATGTTTGGGATACCGCCGTTTCAATTCTTTACGCACTTCAAAATAGGCATCGTTCCAAAAACTCCTCAAGTCCGATGTGATCTGCACCGGTTTATATCCGGGTGAAAGCAAATGGAGAATGACCGCGTTTCTTCCTTCATTGACCCGGGGGCTGTTTGTCCATCCGAACAATTCCTGTAGCCGTACCGCGAGGACGGGCGGTTCCCCATACGGTCGGTAATTGATCTTTATCAAAGACCCGCTTGGCACTTCTATTTTATCAGGGGCAAGGACATCTAATCTGTTTTGCTTTTCATAGGCCAGTGAATGACGGAGTATATTCAGCAAATCTAGCTTCTTCAATTCCTCGGGCTTGGAAATGTGTTGTAAATAGGGACCAAGCCATTCCAGATTATTTGCCAATAAGGTGGAGGTAGCGACGTCAGGCCAATCATCATCGGGACGCCATTGCCTGAGACTCAAAATCCGGTTTTGTAACTGGATGACTTTTTCATTGAAGTCCAACAACTGCTCACCCTCGCTCCGGATAGCTTCAGAAATGGCTTGGGTCAGTTTCTTGGAATCAGGTGAAGGCAGAGGTTTCGATTCTAAAATGATATTACCTATTCGTAATTCCCGCTTGGCGATCAGTCCGCCCTTTTTGGTGTTCCAAGTGACAAGTTCAGATGTGTTGACCAAGGGAGCCAGGTCTTTTGGATTTAACGGAGCAGCCATAAAGATTTTCCCTATACCCTCCCGGGCATCTATATGGGCGATGGCGAGCCAAGGTTCATTGGCAAGGTCGTCTCTATAACCTGCAGCGGCGAATTTCCCGTTGGCCAGTTGAAACTGTGCATTTGTACCAGGCCGCGCACAAGCAATCCGTTCGGGAAAGGCATAAGCCAATAATATCCCGGTTTCATACGGATCTATTGGACCGTTTACCGCTTCTATCTCAAGCAATTTCCTGTAAGAGGCAGCGATTTTTTCGATTTTGTCAAAGTTCCTGCCGTTCCGGTTCTGACTCCGGTGCCTTCTCAGTGCCTCTATCCTTAAATTAATATCGATGCCTGCATCTTTATCCAAAGGGTCCCTTTCTTCTAACACCGCCGCCAAATCCGTAGCCAAAGGGAGACGTTTGTTGTTTTTGGCCATAAGCAACATGTGGGCGATTCTTGGATGACAGGGAAGCTGATGAATTTGTTTTCCATGAAGGGTGATTTTCCCATTCTCCAAAGCATCCAGTTGGAGAAGGGTATCGCGGGCCTGTGCCAATGCGCCTAACGGAGGAGGCGTCAACCAAGTAAGCCCGTGGATGTCATGAATTCCCCACTGGGCCATATCCAAAACCAGAGAGGCAAGGTCTGCCTCCAAGATTTCCGGTGTCCGAAACAAGGCCATTTTTTCCTGCGTGGCTTTCGTCCACATCCGGTAACATATTCCAGGTGCTAATCTTCCGGCCCTACCTGCACGTTGATCAGCCATGTCTTGGGAGATGCGTACGGTGACCAAATGGGAAAGACTTGATCTCGGGTCAAATTTTGAAGTTCTTCCGAATCCCGAATCCACCACTACGGTAATGCCTTCTATCGTTAGGCTGGTCTCCGCAATGGATGTGGCCAACACAACCTTCCTTCTTCCTTTGGGGTGCGGCATGATCGCAGCAAGCTGCTTTGACAGCGCCAATTGTCCATAAAGGGGATGGATGCTCATTTGGGGCAGCGTTTTGTTTAAGATCTCTTCACACTTTTTAATCTCCCCCTGCCCCGGCATAAATACTAGGATGTCGCCGTTACTTTCCTTGGCGGCTTGCTGTACCGTATGAGCAGTCGCTTCAACGATCACACGTTCATCCACATCTGTTTGATAGTTGATTTTGACAGGGTATTGCTTTCCCTTGCTTTCAACAATCGTCGCCGATAATAATCTAGAAAGCTGTGGCATATCCATAGTCGCAGACATAACCACAATACGTAAGTCAGGCCTCAAAATGGATTGGCTTTCACGGCAGAAGGCCATGGCAACGTCCGCATGAATATTCCGCTCATGGAATTCATCAAAAATGACCAAACCTACCTTTTCTAAGGCGTTGTCATTGTGTATCATTCGGGTGAGAATGCCCTCAGTGACTACTTCAATCCTGGTTTTGTCGGAGGTTTGGCTGTCAAAACGGATCCTGTAGCCTACGGTTTGGCCTATAGGCTCTTGAAGAAGTGAAGCCATCCGGTTTGCGATACTACTTGCTGCCAGTCGTCGTGGTTCCAACATCAGTATTTTTTTTCCCTGAAGCCAAGGTTCATCAAGCAAAGCAAGGGGCAGCAAAGTGCTTTTTCCTGCCCCGGGAGGCGCTGTAATACATAGGGTATTATTATGCTGCAGTTTTTCCTTTACCTCTGGAATAATTTCCGTAACAGGCAATGGGATTTGAAAGGGATTGAACGACAAAGTGAATGATATTGATGAGGCACAAAGATAGCAAGAGAACTTAATCGGACTGTTTCAGCACTATAGAAACCTGCGCTCTCTTTGGTTCATCCTGCGTACGTAAACATCATGTTCTGTTAAAAAAGCCAGTAGCCGATATCTTTATAACTATCCATCAGCCAATTGCTGAATGTTCTCCCTGATCAATCTGGCCAAAAACCTGCTCTATCCGATTAGTTCTAGCTCTCACTGAGATCTGCTGACAAAGGAGGAGAAAAAAAAAGGGTCTTTTAAAAGACCCTTTTCACAAGCTTAATATTGTGGCTTATTTTATACTTGCCTGCGCTCTTCCGTCGGCCCATCTAACTTCAAAACCGGATTTGGTGATTTCATACACGAGGCGTTCTTCCATTGTTGGGGATTCTTGGGATTGTACCTGCACGCGGAGTACGTCTTTGCTCTCGTCGTAGTTGGTTCCCCACTGTCCGGTCTCACTGTTGAAAATAAACGTACTTTGCTCCTCTCCTGGGATGATAAAGAAGGTATACTTTCCGGCAGGCAAATCCTTTCCTTCTACTTTAATGTCTTTATCTGTTTCAAAAGTAGTGGCTTCGTTGGCTCCCGCACGCCACACCTTACCGTATGGTACCAGATCACCCCAAATGGTTCGTCCCTTCACCGCAGGGCTGCTGTAATTAATAGTGATTTTTGCACCATTGACGGTGCCTTCAGCTGTTTTTGCTGGACTGGCCTTTTCTTGGGCATTGCCCATAAAGGCGATCAGCATCATACTGAAGGCCAAAAAGCCGAATTTTTGAAGGATGCTTTTTCTCATAGCGATTCGATTAGGTTTAAATGGGTTAAACTGTATGTAATAAAATTAAACGGGTTTACGTGTAGTTTTAGATTTGGTTGCCGTTGATTAGCCTTAAAATTATCATCAATTGCCCCGTGTGATAGGCGTTGTGTTCTAAAACCAAAAGGGCTTCACGAAAAAGAGTTTGCCCATCACCGCCCTCCAAAGGTTCAGACAAGTCCGATTCTCTGTTTTGGATCAGGGAGAGGAGGGTTTCTCTGTCCCTGAAAAACATGGTTTTACTGTTTTCCCACTCCCCTAGATTTGTCGGGCCAGTCTCTTTAACCCAATAATCTTTAGGCCAGTGAAGTTCTTGATAGTCTTGTCCAACAGAGAAATCCAAAATGTCTTTTTGGGTAATTCTCATATGTTCAAATTGCTGCCAAAAAGTGTAAGGCAAGCCGTTGTGCTTTTTTCCCAACTGCTCAAAGGTAACTTGTTCCAGTATCTCTTCAATTTTCTTAAAGGCGTTGCCTCCTAAAATTTGTTGGCTGAGCTGCTTCTTGATATATTCCATGTCGTATTCTTAAGAAAAAGATCCATGCCCTTTTGGGACATGGATCTCTCACAATTTAAATCTTTACCCAGGCCTGATTCCTGTGGCTTTCAATGATTCGTTCACAGATCACCAATTCTCTCAAGCCATCTGCAAAGGTAGGGAAGGTGGGTTCTTCCGGCTGCTTGCCTTCTCGGATCGCGGCATAAACTTCCTTAAACATCTGTTTGGATGTATCCGGAAATCCTTCATTATGCCCCCCAGGGAAACTGATCAACCCAGCAGCTTCTTTTGAAAATAACCCGGGGTCTTTTATCAGTTGTTGGTTGGCGGTTTCCCTTTTTCCAATCCACATTTCATTAGGTTTCTCAGAACACCATTCGAAATTAGACTTCGAACCTGTGATTTCTATGTTCAGTCGGTTTTTTCTTCCTGCTGCTACTTGACTCACAGTCACGGATCCTTTGTTCCCGTTGTCAAATCTTAAAAGAACAGAAGCATGGTCCTCCGTGTTGATCTCAACTTCCTGGTAGTCGGATGCCTCAAGTAATCCGCCTGAGTAAGTCTCTATGGGTTTTAAAGGTTTCAAGCGGGTTTTATGAACCGTAGAAAAATCCGCCATTACCTCAGTGATTTTTAAGCCGGTGACATACTCCGTTACATCCAAGAGGTGCGACCCAATATCGGCGATGGCACGGGAGTCCCCAGACTTATCAGGCTCTAATCTCCAGTTGTAATCAGTCTGTAGCGACAGCCAATCCTGAAGATAAGAACCCATGATGGAATAGATGTGTCCCAATTCTCCATTCTCTCTCATCGCCTTCATCTGGCGGACCATAGGATAATAACGGAGGTTGAAATGTATTGCATTGACCAATCCTTTTTCTTGCGCCAAACTCACCAGCTCTTCCGCTTCTTCTATTTTTGTGGCGAGAGGCTTTTCGCAAATCACATGTTTGCCCGCGAGTAGTGCGGCTTTGGCCTGGGGGTAGTGCAGAAAATTGGGAGTACATATATGAACTACCTCAATGGAGGCATCCTGTAGCATGTCCTCGAAGATATAGGCTTTTTCAATGCCTAAAAGTTGAGCCTTTTCCTGAGCCAACTCAAGAGTCGCTTCGCATAAACCCACAACTTCGATATGAGGAAGTCTTCTAAGGGCCTCGATATGTGCTGGGCCAATAAATCCCGTTCCGACCACGGCAACTTTAATTTTCTTCATCTGGGCGTTGTTATTTAAATGATGTGTTAGAAAAAAAATAAAGATAGGGGCAAGTTTTTAAAGTTTCAATGCTTTTGGAGATTTGTTAGCTGTATCGTTTGCAGTCGAGATGATTTTGTTGGTTCTACATTAAATTAGCACGGTTCTTGGTTCATTTTCGTCAAATCATTCTTTAACCAACCATAGATATTTTATGAACAACATATTTAAAGGATTAATCGCCGGATACGGAGCCTCCAAATTGGGTGGGGGATGCTTAGGAACTATAGTGGTTTTTGTAATTATCTGGATGTTGTTGGGCCAATGTAGTTAACAGGTTTTGCTTTCTTTTTATAATTCACCTTTAAGAAGTACGTTGTTTTCAGCTTCTTTAATTCATTTAATGGCCCGTTTTATCGGGCCGTTGTTTTTTAAAATAAATCTTTTTAATTTAAAAGCCTCAAATGTTATCATAATCAAGGAATAAGTATTGGTGTAAGCCGAGCTTTCCCAAAAGTTCATTGTAAAATCTATGTGATATCCGATTATATCATCTCTCTTGAAATTAACCCTAAAAATACCAGAATGGCGAATTACAAATTGAAGATCAACGGCAAAAACCATGAAGTGGAGGTCGAGTCAGACACCCCTTTGTTGTGGGTCCTTCGCGACCACATCGGCTTGGTAGGGACTAAATATTCCTGTGGCATCGCGCAATGCGGTACCTGCACCGTCCATCTCAACAATGAAGCGGTGCGCTCCTGCACTTTGCCGGTTTCAGCGATTGGCGACAACAATATTACTACCATCGAAGGTCTCTCAGAGAAGGGCGACCATCCTGTACAATTGGCTTGGGATGAAGTGGATGTGGCGCAGTGTGGATATTGCCAAGCAGGTCAGATAATGACTGCATCTGCCTTTCTTAAGAAAAACCCTAAACCGACAGATGAGGAGATCCAAAACGCCATGAATGGCAACATTTGTCGCTGTGGAACCTATCACAGAATTAAAGAAGCTGTAGCATTGGCCTCATCTAAAATTGACAGATCATGACCAAAATAAACAAAACCAGCCGAAGAGATTTCTTAAAGATCGCTGTCACTACCGGTGGCGGTTTGTTTTTGGGTTTTCATATGAGCAGTTGTGAATCGGAGGCTATGGCAGTATTAACGGACCAACAGGTGTTAGATGGAGCATTAAATTTTAACAGCTACCTCTCGGTTTCTCCAGATGGACATGTCGTAATATTCTCTCCCAATCCAGAGTTGGGCCAAAATATCAAAACTTCTTTCCCCATGATTGTCGCCGAAGAGCTTGACGCCGACTGGTCAAAGGTAAGGGTGGTACAGGCTAACTTGGATACGGAAAAATTTGACCGCCAAGTTACTGGCGGAAGCGGCGCCATGCCCCATTCTTGGGAAAGGCTCCGCAAAGCTGGGGCGACCGCACGACACATGTTGATGGAGGCAGCCGCTAAGCATTGGCAGGTTCCGGTAGCTTCCTTGGCTACGGCAAACGGCGAAATATTTCACAAGGAAAGCGATCGTAAGGTCTCTTATGGTGAAGTGGCCAATGAAGCAGCCAACATGGAGGTGCCAACTGAGGTAAGGCTAAAGGACAAAAAAGATTTCAAAATCATAGGTTCACCAATTAAAAACGTCGACAACCAGGCGATGTTTACCGGTAAGCCGCTGTTTGGCCTGGATTTTTATAGGGAAGGCATGCTAAATGCAATGATCCAAAGACCGCCCTTTGGAATGAAGCTTAAAACCGTATCTTCTGATGAGGCCAAGGGCGTCGCGGGGATCACGGACATAGTTACTTTCAATAACAACGTGGCAATAGTGGGAACATCCACCTGGCCGTTGATAAAAGCAAGAAGGCTCTTGAAGATCGAATATGAGCCTGACGGAGAGGTCGAAAGCAGCTCCGATCATAACCGATTGTTTAGCCAATTAATGGATGGTAAAGATGCTCAGATAATGCGTCAGGACGGAAATGTCGATGAAGCTTTTAAAAATGCGGCAAAGGTGATCACCAGTGAATATCAATGTCCCTTTCTCTCCCATACACCCATGGAGCCTATGAACTTTTTTGCTCATGTGCGTGAGGATGGGGTTGAGTTGGTCGGGCCTACACAGACACCAGAAAGGGCAAGGACTGAGACTGCCGAACTGTTGGGCATTTCTCCCGACAAAATCAGCTTGGAATTGACCAGACTCGGCGGAGGATTTGGCAGAAGACTGCGTGCCGACTTTGTGGTGGAAGCAGTTGAGTTGTCGAAGATGTTAAAGGCCCCGGTAAAGGTAACTTGGACTAGGGAAGACGATATCACCGGGGGAGCTTACAGGCCTGCAGTACGGTATAGATTTCAGGCAGCCTTGGATGGAGAAGGCAATCTGACGGGATACAAACTACGGGGAGTGGGAATGAATGCCGGGAATTGCACCCGCCAGGATAATTTCCCCTCGGGAGCCATTGACAACCTTTTGATTGAGTCAATAGAGCATAAGTCGTCTATCACGACCAATGCTTGGAGGGCGCCGATTACAAACTTCCTTGCTTTTGCGGAGCAATCTTTCCTAGATGAAGTCGCAGAGGCGGTGGGAAAGGACCCGGTAGCGTTTCGCCTAGATCTTCTAGATAGAGCGAAGAAAAGTCCGGTAGGGGAAATCCATTATGACATCGACAGAATGAAAGGCGTCATCCAACTGGCTGCCGAAAAGTCTAATTGGGGAAATAAGCAAGGCATATCCCAAGGCTTTAGCGTGTATTTCTCACATCGCTCCTACGTAGCTCAAGTAGCAGAAGTACGCATGGCGCAGGGCAATCCTGTATTGGAAAAAATCTATGCGGTTACAGACTGTGGTATTGTGGTAAACCCGACAGGGGCTGACCAACAGGTAAGGGGAGGAATGGTAGATGGCATGGGACACGCAATGTTTAGCAATATGACCTTTAAAGACGGCTTGCCGGACCAGAAAAACTTCGATACCTACCGTTTGATCCGGATGAAAGAAGTTCCGGAGATCGAGACGCATTTTGTTGATAACGGCATCGATCCTACAGGTTTAGGGGAGCCGGCATTGCCACCTACAGGGGGGGCTATTGCCAACGCTATTTATAGCGCCACCGGTAAGCGGCTAAGGAACCAGCCCTTTGTGGAGCAGGAAGAACTAAAAGCCTTTAAAATGGACCAACGAATGTAGATAGCGTTAAACATAAAAGACGGCCCTTATTCAGGCCGTCTTTCTTTTCACTTTAAAAACTCTAAACTACTCTGGTATTCTGTAAACGGTGTTAGACAAATTTTAACCAGGAGCTTTCGTCTGAATAATCTTCAACGACGGTAGTACCATTGCTGAAGTTGAAAGAACTGATAAGACTGGAAACTTCGTGTTTAACTGTAGTTATGCAGTTCTCCACCAAGTCTTTCCTAAAGCCTTTTTCCTGTAATTCGAGCACGTAACCAATACAGACAATCCGTCCCAGAATTCTTCCAAGATCCACCATTTTCCTTTGGGTGAGGGAACCGCTCAGTGAGAAGTTGGTTTCATCTTTAAAATACGAACTGGCCTCCGACGTGAGTTTAAAATCTTTCAAGAAATCAAAGAGGCGAGACTGTTTTTGCTTTTTCATCAACCTTGTCACCATTTCTGCGATCTGCGAATAGAGCATTTCATTTGATCCTTCAAAGATTTGGAAAGGACGGCTGTCCATAATTCCCCTTCCACCTATATGGCTTATCTTGTAACCGTTAGCGCCAGACACCTGAACCAAAAGGTGGGCAGATTCTTGCATCAGGTCTGTGACCACGGCTTTCATGCTGTTGGCTTCCAGTCCTTCTCCAGCTAGGTTGTGTTCTATCCCGCTGATCTTGCTGCTTCTGGCGCACATAGCGGAGCAAATGGTAAAGGCGGATTGGATTCTCGAAAGTTGGAATTGAATCTGATCCATCGACAATAGATTGCCTGCGCCGACCAGTCTGTTTTTACAATGGACGATCGCCTCGTCCAGCATCCTCTTGATAAAGCCCATGCCCATTCCCGGAAACTGCATTCTGCTTCTATGAAGGATATCGAGCATCATTTTAATGCCAGTTGATTCCGGTGTCAATTTAAAGTTGTGTGGGACCTCAATATCCAAACTGTTCAATCCGTAAGGGATCATATATAGACCGGCATTGTCATACAGCTCTTCAACTACTATTTTTTGTTGTTTTTGTGAGACATCACAGATGAAAAAATCAATGTCCCGGGCAAGTTCGCCGTTGTCGAGCTCTTTCCTAGAAGCAATAAGCCAATAATCCGCCAGCCCTGTCAATCCTTGCCAATGCTTTGTTCCCTTTATCTTGTAACCCTCTGCGGTCTCTCGGTTGGCCGTTTTCATGTTCAAAGCGTCACTGCCATAGTCAGGTTCTGTAATCATCAACCCTCCCATATTTTGGTTTTTGAGAAACCGTGAGAAAATATCTCCTTTCACAGCTTCCTGGGCATATTTGGAGACGGGCTCAAGAAATAAAGCTATATTGATCCCAAAAGTAAGGGAGAGTGATAACGATTCATAGGAAGCTGCTGATAGAATGCCCAAGCATTCTTTTACGATACTTCCCCTTCCCCCAAATTGTTCTGGTATGGCAACTGATAGAGGCGCCATGGACATAATTTCGCCCATAACCTCAGGGGGCAAGCCTCTCTCAAGACTAAGCTGATTAATGTCTTCTTTTTCATGAAAAAGATGCCTTAATGTATTCTCAAAGTCTTGCAAGAATTCTGAAAAATTGCCGTTTGTTGATTTCATTTCTGTGATTATTGGTTTTTTAATGATCATCACTTTTGGCTGATCATAACATTTGAGGTTTTGATAATTAAATTAACCAGAATATTTATCGTTTCAAGACTTCTCAGGGGCTAGACTACCCAAGATGTACATCATATTTAAACCCCGAGTACAATTTTGCAATAAAATTATGATATTTTTAGGGAAATAAAAATCGCTTGTCGTCCTTGCAATACATTATTCTGTTCCAAATCATAATTTAGCGGCAAAGATATATTCCTTCTCTGAAGTAAATGTAAATGTCTAGAAGTTTTTTTGTCTATATATTTCAGCCCATCAGGCCTTCCTTCCCAAACGTAGCAAACTGACTTTGGAAATTCATGCCAGTTCACTACTTTAGTTGGTTAATTGTACGTCGTTACCTAAGATCCCGCCCGTAAATGATAAAAACTGTACCGTATATCCTTATGCTTGGCTGTTTTGACACCAAAGGAGAGGTGTTTCATTATCTTCGTCAAAGACTGATTGATCATGGTCAGCGTGTTGTGACAATAAATACAGGTATAATGGGAAGTACGGCGCTCTTTCCGGTGGATATTGATGCCGAGCTTGTGGCGAGGGAAGGGGGACATGAGATTCAGGAATTAAGGGATAAGCAGGATAGAGGGTTTGCGGTAGCGGTAATGGGAAAAGGAGTCGCTCGGATTGTAGAAATGTTGTATAATGAGGGTGGTCTAAAAGGTGCAATAGGAATGGGGGGAGGTGGAGGAACCTTTATGGCACTTTCCGCTATGGGCGTGCTTCCATTAGGAGTTCCAAAAATTTGCATATCTACTTTGGCTGCGAAGGACTTAAGCCACGTTATAGGAAGTAAAGATATAACCTTGATGCCTTCGGTGGTTGATGTTGCTGGATTAAACAGTATCAGCCGGGTCATGATCCGTCAGGCGGCTGCAGCAGTCACGGCAATGTCTAATGAGGCTCCGGCAGATAACCAGAAATATACCGGGCGAGTAGCCATCAGCATGTTTGGTAATACCACGCCCTGTGTTGACCAATGCACATCAATGCTGCAGGAACAGGGGTATGAAGTATTTGCTTTTCATGCCAACGGCCAAGGTGGTAGGACGATGGAAGCATTAATTAGAGAAAACTATTTTGACGGTGTTTTGGACATTACCACAACCGAACTGGCCGACGAATTATGCGGAGGCATATGCAGTGCGGGATCGTCGCGTATGGAAGGAGCGGGGGAGATGGGACTTCCGCAGGTGGTGGTTCCGGGCTGTATGGATATGATAAATTTCGGTCCAATAGACACCGTTCCGGAGAGGTATAAAGATCGCCATCTCTATAGCTGGGCGCCAGATGTGACTTTAATGCGGACCAATGAGGAGGAAAATCTTCAACTCGGGGAAAGACTGGCGGCAAAAGTCAACCGGGCCTTAGGTCCTTCAGTCGT
>DATGMS010000362.1:0-3152 GCA_035307285.1 Cyclobacteriaceae bacterium | reverse complement strand
CAGCCCGGGCAAAATAAACATGGACAATTGCAGATTGAATTCCAAGACAGTAAAGGGAGACCAGCAGTCCAGTTGTTGTTCGATTCCGATGGCTATTTCAAAACCCGGGCAGGCTATAGGCTGAATAATCTGGTTCCCTATCAACCTGAGAATAATTACCATGTGGAAGTGGAGTTAAATACGGCTACCAGATTCTACCAAATAAAAGTCAATGGCAAAGAACTGGGGACTAAACTCTTTTTTGCTCCGGTCGATGCCTTTGAAAGGGTGGTGTTTAGAACCGGCACTCAACGTTACTTTCCTAATCCTGAAACGCCTACCGACCAGGATTATGATCTTGCAAATCCAGGCGAAGAAGTACCGGAAGCCTTGTTTTATGTCCGCTCATTGATTACCGAAAATAATGACGATGATGGTGAAAGGGAATAAAGTTATCCTCCTGCTAGCGGTTTGGTTAGCGGTTGTGACCGACTTGCAGTCACAACAAACAGCCTTAAAACTGTGGTATAACCAGCCTGCGAGTAGCTGGAATGAAGCCTTGCCGCTGGGAAACGGCCGTTTGGGAGCGATGGTATTTGGCGGTCCGTCCATGGAAAGACTACAATTGAACGAAGAAACCATCTGGGCTGGTTCACCCAATTCCAATGCCCATCATTTGGCCAAAGCCGCTTTGCCTGAGGTTAGAAAATTGATATTTGAAGGAAAATACGGAGAAGCTCAGCAACTGGCGGATGAAAAAATCATGTCGCAAACCAATGATGGAATGCCGTACCAGACCTTCGGTGACTTGTTTATCGCCTTTCCTGGGCACCACGACTATCAGGATTACTACCGGGATTTAAGCTTGGAAGAGGCAACCGCCAGGACCTCCTATCGCGTGCACGGTGTGAGGTACCATAGAGAAATCTTGACTTCATTTACCGACCAAGTGATTTTAGTCAGATTGACAGCGGATCAACCCGGAAAGATCACTTGTATAGTCCACATGGATACACCTCATGATGAATCGAATCAAACCATCCAAGAGGAACAGCTCGTGCTGTCGGGAGTATCGGGAACGCACGACAAACAGCGGGGCAGGGTGAAATTTCAGGGACGGGTTAAAGCCGTTGCCCAAGGGGGAAGTGTGGCGGTAAAAGATGGGGTGATCAGCATTTCTCATGCTGATGAAGTATTGCTTTACGTTTCCATCGCGACAAATTTTAATAGCTACAAGGATCTCTCCGGAGAAGAAGACAAGCGCGCAATCGCTACTTTGGACAAAGCCTTGGAAAGAAGTTTTGAGGACATAAAAAAAGATCATGTAGCGTTTTACCGCCAATTTATGGATCGGGTATCTCTGGATCTTGGAGAAACAGCTGCAATACAACATCCCACGGATCAAAGGATCCGTGAGTTTTCCTCAGGATTTGATCCCCAATTAGCTTCATTGTATTTCCAGTTTGGACGTTATTTGTTGATTTCGAGTTCTCAGCCCGGAGGGGAGCCCGCCAATCTTCAAGGGATTTGGAACGACAAACTAAGCCCGCCGTGGGAGAGCAAATACACCGTTAATATTAATGCAGAGATGAATTATTGGCCGGCTGAGCTGACGAATCTAAGTGAGTTGCATGAGCCATTTCTGAAAATGATCAGAGAAGTCAGCGAGACGGGAAGTGAAACGGCGAAAATCATGTACGGGGCCAGGGGTTGGGTATTGCATCACAATACGGATATTTGGAGGATCACCGGCCCTATTGATTATGCTGCTTCGGGCATGTGGCCAGGAGGCGGCGCCTGGCTATGTCAGCATCTTTGGGAGCGTTATTTGTATTCCGGTGATGAGGATTTTTTAAAAGAGGCCTATCCCATTATGAAAGGGGCTGCAACCTTCTTTTTGGATGTATTAATAGAAGAACCTGGAAATAAATGGCTGGTGGTCTCTCCATCAAGTTCTCCGGAAAATACCCATGCTGGTGGTGATGGTAAATCCACCATTGCTGCGGGAGTGACCATGGACAACCAATTGCTGTTTGATCTGTTTTCCAACCTGATCCACTCTTCAGAGATTTTGGGAATAGACAGCGATTTTGCCGACTCCCTGAAAGCCGCCCGGGGAAGATTAGCTCCCATGCAAATCGGTGTTCATGGGCAGTTACAGGAATGGATGGAAGATTGGGATGATCCGGAAGATAAACACAGGCATATCTCCCATTTATACGGTCTGTTTCCGAGTAACCAGATTTCACCTATCAGGACTCCCGAGCTTTTTGATGCGGCAAAAACCTCGCTGATGTTCCGGGGAGATCCCTCGACAGGTTGGTCCATGGGGTGGAAAGTCAATCTTTGGGCAAGACTGCTTGATGGAGATCATGCATACAAACTATTGACCAATCAACTGAGTCTCGTGACGCAGGACACAAAGGGAGGAGGTACCTACCCTAATATGTTGGATGCGCATCCGCCTTTTCAGATTGATGGTAACTTCGGCTGTACTGCAGGTATTGCTGAAATGTTGGTACAGAGCCATGATGGAGCGATTCATTTATTGCCTGCCTTGCCAAGCGTATGGACCAACGGATCGGTCAAAGGTCTGTCGTCCCGGGGGGGCTTTGAGATAGTGGAATTGACATGGAAGGACAATAATATCGACAAATTGGTATTGCGGTCTAACTTAGGGGGGAATTGTAGAATTCGCGTTGAAAATAAGCTGCGCTTGGAAGGAGACGCCTCTTTAGAAAAAGCCATGGGAGAAAATCCAAACGGCTTTTTCTATAGCCCGGAAGTCAAGCGCCCCTTAATCTCTGAGAAGGCCAACCTCCATGAAGTCCGACTCCCTGAATACCAGGTTTATGACCTGCATACTACCGCCGGTGAAATCTATACCTTCTATGGCAAATAAAAAGTCATATCGATGTATAATATTCATTACTAAGGAAGAAGCGTTTAGTCGTGGATTTTCCTATCTATTGCTTCTTGAAAAAAGCCCGTTTATGTATCAATTGAGGAAGTATACCATCATTATATTAATCATGTCTGCTTATAGCTGCACGACGAAGTCTTTAGAAGAGAAGGGTCCTGCGGTTTTAAATAAAGAAGATTTCAAATTTCATGTGGATCTTTTCAACCAAATGGAAGAGGAAACCATTGTCCAGGCCATTCCTAATGATCAG
>DATGMS010000361.1:0-2128 GCA_035307285.1 Cyclobacteriaceae bacterium | reverse complement strand
CTCGGATCGGTTTGGAGAGCAATGGGATAGCCTGTCAACTGTTGGCGTGTTTGTACGGATGTCTATCTGGCTTTTAAGGGGAACATTGAAGAGGCTTTTTTTTAAATCTTCCCGTGGGGTTTTGATGATTGGCAAAAGAGTCACGCTTAGACAGGTGCATTATCTTTCTGTGGGTAAAAGCTTTATCGCCCAAGATCACTGTGAGATCAACTGTCTTTCCCGACGAGGCATTACCCTTGGAGATAAGGTTACCGTGGGAAGCTATGCTATCATAAGACCTACTAATCTCTATGGGGGAGAACCAGGGGAAGGTCTGAAGGTCGGAAATAACTCCAGTATCGGCCCTTATTCCTATATAGGCTGTTCTGGATATATAGAGATCGGCGACAACGTGATGATTTCCCCGCGGGTCAGTATCTATTCGGAAAACCACAATTTTGATGACCCCCATATTCCCATGATTGATCAGGGGGTAACACGTTCCTTTGTAAAAATCGAGGACGATTGTTGGATTGCAGCCAATTCAATTATTTTGGCTGGGGTGGTGATCGGCCAGGGATCAGTCATCGCGGCTGGAAGTGTGGTAACAAAAAACGTCCCGCCCTACAGTGTGGTAGCAGGAAATCCTGCTAAAGTGCTGAGATCCAGAAATAACATTTAATTGATCCCGAAAATCCGGTACACTAAAAGATAATAATGTCCCAAAGAATATTAATGCTCCACAGCTCCTCGGACATGTACGGAGCCAGCAAGATTTTTTTGATTATGGTGCTTTTGCTTCGGGATGCGGGGCATGAAGTATTTGTAGTGCTTTCGGAGGAAGGTGAACTGGCTCAAGCGATTAGAGAAGAAGGGGTGCAGGTACATATTATCCGCCTAGGGATCCTGAGGAGGAAATATTTCAGTCCTCAGGGATTGATCAACCGCATCAAGGTGATAAAAGATGCCCATCGTTCCCTCGTGAGCTTGGTTAAGCAAAAGGAAGTCAACCACATTTACTCCAATACCACCGCAGTGTTGGTGGGAGCCTGGGTGGCCCGTGAGCTTGGTATTTTTCATACCTGGCATATCCATGAGATTATCGTCCAACCAAAATGGCTGGCACGGTCTCTTGGCAAGATCGTAGGGAAATATGCTGATAGCATAATTGTAGTTTCTCGGGCAGTAAGCCATTTTTGGAGCCGATTTATTACCAAAAAGGATTTAAGGGTGATCTACAACGGACTTGACTATTCTTTGTATTTGAATTCAGAAGCCACTTTAAGAAAGGAATTGTCAATTCCAGATGATCAGTTGCTGATCGGTATGATCGGGAGGATCAGCCAATGGAAAGGACAGGGTTATTTTTTGGATATTGCTCACCAATTGCTCAAAGCCCATCCTAAGGTAGCTTTTGTAATTGCAGGGGATGCTTTTCCGGGAAGTGAGCATTTGGTGACGGAGATGCAACAGAAAATTGCAGCGTTGAGCCTGGAGAACAATGTCTTCACACTAGGCTTTCGAACAGATGTTCCTGAAATAATGGCAGCTTTGGACATTTTTGTTTTGCCCTCTATTCTACCAGACCCACTGCCTACAGTCATCCTTGAAGCAATGGCCTCAGGCAAGCCTGTGGTGGCTACCTCTCATGGCGGCGCCGCTGAGATGGTGAAGGATGGGCAAACTGGCTATTTGATCCCTTGGGACGATGCTTCCAATGCGGCTGATAGGATGCTTCCATTAATTCAGGAAAAGGAATTGCGCTTGGAAATGGGTCGCAAAGGCCGACAAAGGGTCTTGGAGCATTTTTCTTTGGAGTCCTTCAGGAGAAATATTGGGGAGTGCTTTTTAGGAGTTAGAAGACAGGAGAGCGGAGACGGGAGAGCCTGAACTTCCATAGCCCTGAAAAGGGCGACATACGTTAACATCGGGTGCAGCCCGATGCATGGTCGTGATCCACTTTAAACCCAGCCCTGTAAGGGCGCCATGATAAAATTATAGGTTTCGCCCCTACGGGGCTTGCGTGCTGAATGCAATCTATTCATCATCGGGCTGCACCCGATGCTGGGATCTTGTGCCCTTTCAGGGCAACAACTCCGTAAAATTGATGACTGGCAAGTCAAAATCTCCCGAGACTAATTGCTCAGAA
>DATGMS010000360.1:0-2534 GCA_035307285.1 Cyclobacteriaceae bacterium | reverse complement strand
CGGATACGGTTTTCATTAAACTTTCTTCATCCTTTTTACCGGTATATAGCCCTTCCGATCTATTGCGTGTGTTAAATATTCAAACAGTTGGGGAATCATGGCTCTTTGATCTTTGCTTTTGTTTACGTCTAGACCTATTACCCTTCTCGAAATTTAGAAAATAGTGGACATGCGATTCTCGACATTCCATGTTCAAGTGGAGCGATCTTACTTTGCTCTTGGCTCTTTATTCTTGGTTCTATTATCTTGATACTCAATACCCGCTACTCCCTCTAATACCTAAACCCAACCTTGACCCCACCATAATAATTTCTCATCGGTGCCGGCTGATAGTACCTGCCACCAAAGGCGTTAAGGTCATTGCCCAAGCTGTAAGATTCGTCAAGCAGGTTGTCAATCCCTCCGTAAATTTCTAAATCCCATTTTACGCCCAAGGTATTTCTCCATCCCAGCCTCGCGTTCATCAGATGATAGGGATCCTGAAAAACAGTATTGGCATCGTTTAGGGGGATTTCATCCACCCATTGGTGGGTGAGGTTAAGATAAAGACCTGCTCTTGTCCGTAAATCCAACTGATTGACCAAGGTGTGAGGCGACACGCCTGTCAGGTCATTTCCAGAAAAATCATTTTCATTTTGTTGATAATCTTTAAACTTGAAAAAATGGCCGGTATAGGCATGCGTCAATTTTAATTCCTGAACAACTCCTAATTGCTTTCTGATCAAGGCATAATCCAATTGCGCTTCTACGCCTTTCTGATCCGTAGCACCGGCATTTCTGAATAGTACAACCCCTTGCTCATTGGTGAAGGAAGTAATGGTCTCGTCCAACTTGAAGTAGAAGAGGTTCAATTCCGTATTGATCCGTCCCTGTCGATGGTTGGCACGGTAACCGACTTCATAGTTAATTCCTTTTTCAGCGTCCAAGTCAAGGTTGATTGAGCCCTCGTTGGTTCGTACTTCGTCTATAGTGGGAGGAGAGAAGCCAGCGCTAACACTGCCGAAGACAGCAGCCTGAGAGTTAAGTTTTGCGGAAAGTGCAATTCTCGGGATAATTACCGGATCAAATCTTCTCTCTGCGGCGGACGGAATGCCTGTACTGGCATTGATGTTCCGGTCAATGTCAAATCGGGAAAAATTTTCGCTGAGCCCCAATGTTATCAGCAGGCTTTCACTGAGGTCAACTTCCAATTGCTGAAACAAAAAGGCCTGTGTAGTGATTAAGTCATCGCTAAATCGGATAGTATCTGCCTTCCCTTCTTTGTTCCCATAATTCTGTGCGGCTGTCTTTCCAAACTGATACTCTCCTCCTGCAATCAAACGGACAGGAAACTGCCCCCATTGATCATTGTAGGTAAATCGCGTTCTTCCTCCATAGCCATATTGGGTTTCCTTTTTATAGTCTAAGTTGAAGGGATTCTCAAAATCCGTGGTGTTCACATACAGAGAGGTATTGTTGGAAATCTTATTGCTAAACTGATAGTCATGGGACAGGACACCATAAAGGGATTTCTGGGTGATTGAAGCATTTTGGGCGGCAGATCCGGGCCTCGCCTGTTTGGGATTGTCTGCAAGTTGTTCCGCCGTCAAAGGGCCTGGTAATTCGTAATGCAGATCCGCATACAGGATCTGTGTGGAAATTGTCTGTTTGGAAGAAGGAAAAAAAGTACTAGCCATCTGGAATACTTTTCTGTCCATGGCGGTGTGTTCCCGATGGCCGTCCGATTTCTGCTGAACATAAGACGCGCTTATCCCTCCGTTTTCAAGTTGCTGATCCACCCCTAGCCGGAAACGGGTCGTACCAAAATCCCCAAAGGAAAAGTCGCTGCTAATCCGGCTATTGGTAATCTGTTGACGACTGGTAAAGTTAATAACGCCTCCGTTTCCCGCACCATATATGCTTCCCGCCGGGCCTTTGATAATCTCCGTATTTTCTACATTAGAGAGATCAAGGATATTGAGGGGAGTGGTGCCGTCGGGTGCGGTGAAGGGGATGTCATTCCAGTACACTTTCACATTGCGTACACCAAACGGAGCTCTAAGTGAGCTTCCCCGGATCGAAATCCTATAGCTGGCTGGTGCCCGCTCTTCCACCCGGATACCTGGTTTAGTATTGAAAGCGTTGACGATGGAAGTTTCGTTGAAGCGGTAAAGGTCGCTCTCCGGAATTCTTTGGATGGCTGCGGCCTGTTCCAATAGGGGCCGCTCTGTTTCAAAAGAGGACACGACCACTTCCGTCAGCGGGATTTGTGCACGTTGTAAATTAATAGACTGCCGTTCATCAGGTACGGCCAAAAACGCCTGTGTTCCATAGGAGATATGGGAAGCGACCATTTGGGTGGGAGACGATATCTCTAAGACGATCTCGCCGCTTTCATTCGAGAGGTAATTGTTTTTTTGGGATTTTACAATAACTCCGGGTACCGGTTCTTTGGATTGTTCATCCAAAAAGGTAAGGGTGGTCTGGGCAGGGAGGAGGAAAGGTAAAAGAAGAAGGACCAGTAATAATTTTGTTTTCATCGCAGTAGGGTTGAT
>DATGMS010000359.1:0-10267 GCA_035307285.1 Cyclobacteriaceae bacterium | reverse complement strand
TCTTCCGATAGTCGTACCAGGCTGGGAAGATTCCACGTTAGGTAATATGTTTGCGGGGCACTGTATCTCTGGAGACGTGAAGAATGTGCATACGGTAAAGACCGGTATTCAGTATATGATGTTCTTGGCGGAATGGTATACCGAAAATGCAACAAATGACAGCACTATCGGTTTCTTCCAAATAGGAGGAGGGATAGCCGGGGATTTTCCAATTTGTGTGGTTCCTATGCTTCATCAGGACCTTCAGCGACCGGAAACACCACTATGGGGATATTTCTGCCAGATTTCAGATTCTACGACTTCTTATGGGTCTTATTCAGGGGCGGTGCCAAATGAAAAAATCACGTGGGGAAAATTGGGGGTAGACACTCCGAAATACATCATAGAATCCGATGCCACCATTGTAGCCCCTCTGGTGTTTGCCATTGTACTGGATCAATAAATATGAGCAAAAAAAAGCGATATAATCTCTCAATTCTAAAAGCAAGCGTACTTAGCACGCTTGCTTTTTCGTCTATTAACCCTACTATCGGTCAGATTGTAAAACCGCTTTCTCAGGTGAATACACCCTACGATGAGCAGCATCCGGTAATATCCCCCTCAGGTGATTTGTTTTTTACGGTTGCTTTTCATCCGATGAACCAAGCTGGGAGTAAAGACCTTGGGGATATCTGGATGACGGTGAAGAATAATGTATCGGACTACGGGATCCCAGTACAGGTAAAGGAGCTCTCCACCTCCGGCTATGATGTAGCGGTAGGGTTTCCTGATGAACAAACGGTCCTTATTTATCATGATGGCAAGGAAAGACCACAGGGAATCCACGAATATGCTAAAGCTGGGAATTCTTGGAAATACCGCAAGCCACTGAACATGGGAAGTTTTCGAAATCAATCTTCTCTTTTCGGTGGACGCCTTTCCTCTTCAGGTGACGTGCTGATTTTATCACTTGCTTCTTATGGTTCTTTTGGCAACGAAGACATTTATGTCAGTTTATTAAATGATGAGGGTAACTGGTCGACACCTCAAAACCTAGGCCCTCAGATTAACACCTATCAACAGGAATTGACGCCCTATCTGTCCGAAGATAAAAGGTTGCTGTTTTTTAGCGCCAATGGCCACGGGAGTGTGCAGGGAATGGACATCTTCTACGCTGAGCGACTGGATGAGAGTTGGGACAATTGGACTACTCCAAGACTATTGGCGAATGCTAATACGCTGGGAGCCGAACTAGGTTATTTCCGCGTAGAAGGAGATCCAGAAACAGCAATCTTAACCACTACCCAGAATAGCGAAGGGTATGGAGATCTACAGATAGTTCAGGCTCAAGAAGTGCCTAGAACTGTAGAAATAAAAGATGAAAACATAGCCGTGACGGAAAGGCCAACTGTGGCAGCGCAAGAGGCACCTAAAGCTCCAGAGGCAGTCCCCGAAGATGTAAAGAGGATCATACCAGAGAAAATAGCTGTTCCCCAAAATTCCGTTCCAGAGGAAATTCCAGTGGCTCGACCTTCCTTAGACTCAACGAAAACGCAGGAGGTTCCTGTAATAGAGGAAAAAATGATTGCTGTCTCTTCAGATGAAACCATTCGGCTTGAGGTGCTGGATATCAACACATTGAACCCCATAGACTATTCAGTAACGTTTCGCGACGCTTTGGGTGTAAGATCATCTGCGATGAAAAATACAGACTACCAAAATAGTTTCCCTATAGGCACGTCAAATTTAGGGGAAGCAACAATTACTTCAATTGGCTACCTGCCAATGACCATAAAGCCGGAAACATTGACTGTTTCGAAACCAATATTCATGTCTCCTGCTACGAAAGGAATAAGCATGGTGTTGGAGAATGTACAATTTAAGCGAGGGACCTCCGAACTATTGGATGACGGGTCCACTGCGTTCATCGGAGAGTTGGCCGGTTTTTTACAGGAGAATCCCGGCATCAGAATTTTGTTGGAAGGGCATACCGATAATCTGGGGAATGTCCAATTGAACAAAGAGCTATCCTTGAATAGAGCTTCGGCTATACGAGACCTTTTGGTGCAACAAGGCGTTGAATTCCAACGGGTCCGCATAGCGGGCTGGGGGGGGGCTAAGCCTATAGAGAGCAATCAGACTGAAGACGGAAGGACTAAGAACAGGAGGGTGGAGATGGTCATAGTTGACCAATGAGTGGGCTTTGGTCTAGATGGTTGCCTGTTCTATGGTGAGGGAAAAGTAATGCAGTTGAAGTTCGTTTATAGCTGGGTTCGATGATCTACTCAGCCAGCTTCCTCCTCATATTCTAAAAAATCAAAAGCTCCAGGAAAAATTCCCGGAGCTTTTTTTTAGTGCTTATTCCTTACATACACCAATTTATACCTACCCTTGTGGTTTTCCCTTTCCTCAATCTCAAACCTGTCTATGGACTTAATCAAAGGGGTGAGCTTGGAAAAGCCGTAATTTCGGGAGTCAAAGTTTGGTTGCTTCTTTTGAAGCAAATTGCCCACATCCCCAAGAAATGCCCAGCCTTCATCATCGCCAAGATCATCTATGGTAGTAGAAATGAGCTTTAGGACTTTGGGTGTGATTTTGTCGGTTTCCTGCTTTTTGACAGTTTCGACAATGGTTCCCGGAACCTCCTCCTTAGTGGTTCCTTTCAATATCTCTATATATATAAATTTATCACAAGCGACAATAAAAGGTTCGGGGGTTTTCCTTTCCCCGATGCCAAATACCATCATTCCGGCCTCCCTCAAGCGGGTAGCCAATCTGGTAAAATCACTGTCACTGGACACCAAACAAAAACCGTCGACCTTTTCAGAATAAAGAATATCCATAGCATCAATGATCATCGCCGAATCAGTGGCGTTTTTTCCCGTAGTATAGCCATACTGTTGGATGGGCGTAATGGCGTTTTCCAAAAGAAGATTTTTCCATCTGCTTAGATTTGGTTTAGTCCAATCGCCATAGATACGTTTGATGGTGGGGTTGCCATATTTGGCGATTTCCTCCATCATTTCTTTCACATAAGCTGAGGGAATATTATCCCCGTCGATCAAAACTGCTAACTTAAGGTCTTTCTCCATTATTATAGGTTACTTTCTAAAATCAACGTCCCCTTCCGCCTTTCGCACTACTCTGCCTATCATTTCTCCTAGGGTTGACAAAAGACTTGGGTGAACTTGAACGGGGGCTTCTAGATTGTTGTCTTTTCGGCTCTTTCTCCGGATTATGGTTGAGCAAGGGAAAAGGATGCTCTTCAATGACTGGGATTTTCTTGCCTATCAGTTTTTCGATATTCCTGATGTCCGTTTTTTCCTCTGCATCGCAAAAGCTAAAAGCGGTACCATTACTCCCAGCCCGGCCTGTTCTTCCAATTCGGTGAACATATGTCTCAGAAATATTTGGGATTTCGTAGTTGATCACGTATTGTAAGTCGTCTACATCAATACCCCGCGCTGCAATGTCAGTCGCTACCAAAACCCTCGTCGTTTGAGCCTTAAAATTAGTCAGTGCTCTTTGGCGGGCATTTTGGGCTTTGTTGCCGTGTATGGCCTCGGCAGTAATATCATGTTTCAGTAAAAATTTCACCACTTTATCAGCGCCATGTTTGGTCCTTGCAAACACCAATACTGTCTTGATTTTCTTGTCTTCAAGAATATGCAGCAACAATGAATTTTTATTAACCTTGTCTACATGATAAACATACTGCTGTATGGTGTCCGCAGTGGAGGAAACGGGTGTCACTTCGACCTTAGAAGGGTTATGAAGTATCGTATCAGCAAGCTTTACAATATCCGGTGGCATGGTCGCAGAGAAAAACAGGGACTGACGTTTCTTAGGGAGGACAGCCAAAAGCTTTTTGACGTCGTGGATAAAACCCATGTCCAACATCCTGTCAGCTTCATCTAAAACAAAGATTTCAATATGTTTCAGGCTGATGACACCCTGGTTCATCAAATCCAGCAAACGTCCCGGAGTCGCAATAAGCACATCTACGCCTGATCTAAGGGCATTGACCTGCCTGCTTTGATTAACCCCGCCGAAAATAACGGTACTGGTAAGTCCAGTGTGCTTGCCGTATGAAGTAAAGCTCTCTTCAATTTGTATGGCCAATTCCCGAGTGGGAGTGACAATTAGACTTCTGATAGGTTTTACCCTGCCGTATGCTTTTGTTTGCGACAATAATTGCAAAATGGGTACAGCAAAGGCGGCTGTTTTGCCTGTACCGGTTTGGGCACATCCCAAAAGGTCTGTTCCCTTAAGTACGATAGGAATGGCCTGGGCCTGAATAGGAGTAGGTGTAGTATAACCTTCTTGCTGTAAGGCTTTTAAAATAGGTTCAATTATGTTGAGTGATTCAAACTGCATAAAATGGTATTAAATATTTTTTATTTTCTTATAACGGGAAATATTCTTCTTGTAAAGGTAGGGTTTTTTTAAACGGGATGGCTATGTTATGGGCAAGACGGCAAAAAGGATTGATTGGCATATAAAGTCGTTAAGCCAGGTCTGCAATAGTAAAACAAAAATGAACGAGTTAACAAAGGGGTATTTATGAATTGATTAAGGTTTCTGTTAATTTTGCGGGCATTATAAATGTTGTGTCCCAATAACCGAAGTAGACAAGGAATAATTCATTTGTGTTTATCCTTTCTGTTTTGCATAATCAAAAATAAGGATGTGGGAGAGCCAAATTAACACTAGCCGTGAACAAGAACAAGAAAATATTCATCATTGTAGCGATCGTGTTTTTGATCGTCGTATTGCTTGTGGGATTAGATATTTCCAGCAGAACCACCTTCCCCGGTTCAAAGGGAAACTTGGAAGAAAGATTACAGAGAAATGATGGGGCAGATATAAAGAAAGAAGACCAACCGTAGACTGCCTTGCGTGCTTCTCATTAAATACGCTTTACAACAGCTAAAAATGCATCCAATAAAAATCAATGCGCTTCTCAGTGCCCTTAACGCGGGAGAAATGCCTTATGAAGAAGATTTCCACCTTCCAGTAAATGAGAAACTTTTAGACAAAAAAGCTCGGGAGCTCCTCAAGGAAGCCTATCAAAGTCTGGGTGGCAGCGGTGAAGCGGTACATTTGCACCAATTAAAGTTTGATTTTAAGATCGACCGTTTTTTGTTTTTATATGATGGAGAAAGCCACTTTAACAGATACCGTTTAACCACCTTTAAGACGGATATCTATGAAACTTTTACTTTTTCGTGGATGGATGCTTACAAAAGGTTGTGCCGAACATATGAAAAGGATTGTCTAAAAGTCGGTATGCAGGAAAGGGTTTGGATAGGCCCACCGTTGGCGCTTCGATGCTTTGGCGAACCGGAAGAAGCCGGGTACCTCTCTGGAAACGGTGCGCCGGGGTGGAAGCTGAATGCCTACAACGATGCCCAATATGATCTGATATCCCGGCTGTCAGGCTATAAAATTATTCGGCTTCCAATGTATGAGAATATCATGTCTTCGGGAAGTCTCCAAAGGCTTGATCAGCTTTTGGCAAAATCCAAGGAGGACATAGCCCCAACGATCTGCGGCTGGCTAAAAAGAAAGATGGTTTAGCATTAAAATGGGAAGTGGAGAGAAAGAAACCGAAGTCCTATACTACAATTTGCACCTGCGATAGGTTGCAAATGTGGCGAGTCTGTTACCCCAAATGGTGCCGCACAAACGGAATCAACTAGCGTCGCCCTTGATCAGTGTTGAATTTTGATGAAACTTGGAGTTCCTTGCTGTCCTGTTTGTATTGATAAAATCCCTCTCCGGACTTTCTGCCCAACGCTCCAGCCTCCACCATATTTACCAGAAGTGGGCAAGGCGCGTATTTCGGATTGCCAAAACCTGTATGCAACACCCTTAGTATCGCAAGGCAGACATCTAGTCCTATAAAGTCAGCCAACTGTAGGGGGCCCATGGGATGGGCCATACCTAATTTCATTATTGAATCCGTTTCTTCCACTCCGGCCACCCCTTCGTAAAGTGTGTAGATCGCCTCATTGATCATGGGCATCAATATCCTGTTGGCAACAAATCCGGGGTAGTCGTTGACTACTACTGGTTCTTTGTCGAGTTTTTGCGAAAGTGCAACAATGGAAGAAACTGTTCCTTCGGAAGTGCTATACCCCCTGATCACCTCGACCAGCTTCATCATAGGGACGGGATTCATAAAATGCATACCTACAACTTTATCTGGTCTATTGGTCGCAGAGGCTAATCTGGTGATGGATAAGGAGGAAGTATTGGAGGCCAGCAGAGTTTTCTCAGGGCAATATTGATCCAAGTCCCTAAATATTTTGAGTTTCAACGCTTCATTCTCCGTCGCCGCTTCTATGACTAGGTCTGTATCTTGTACACCATCCTGCAGTTTTGTAAAGACTACTATTTTCTTTAAAGCTCGGTCTTTTTGCATTTCAGACAATAAACCTTTAGAAAGCTGCCGGTCAAGGTTCTTTGAAATGGTCCGCAAGGCTCTATCCAATGCTTTTTCATCCACATCAACTAGGGATACCTGAAAGCCATATTGTGCGAAAACATGGGCGATGCCGTTTCCCATGGTACCTGATCCGATGACTGCTATTTTCATTTTTAGCGGGATTTAACACACATAAGACCTAAGAAATAGAAAATGAAGGCTCATACCAAACAAAAGGAATGTCGGACCTCGGGGATCCGACATCCGACATATTTCTATTATTAGTCCCTCTGCTCCTTTTTCTAGACTATTCCTACTCAAAAAACTTCTTCAATCCTTCTATCTTTCGATCCAAGGACGCTTCTACGGTGCGGTAAGCGTCCGGACTGGGAAGGTCTTCTCTTACAGAAATGTAATACTTGATCTTGGGCTCCGTACCGGAGGGACGGGCGGATATCTTGCTCCCATCTTCAAGGTAAAACTGTATTACATTGGATTTTTCAAGATCCAAAACCTCTTCTCGATCATTTTCAATGTCGTAGACCATGCTTTCCTTCACATCAATGATCTTTGTAACTTTAAGACCGTTGATGGTGGTGGGGCGGTTGGTTCGGAAGCCGTGCATCAAATTCTGGATCTGCTCTGCGCCATCTTTGCCTTTCTTGGTAACTGAGATCAACGATTCTTTATAAAAACCGTAGTGTCCATAGATTTCAGCAAGTACGTCGATGAGATTTTTACCTTTGGATTTGTAGAAAGCAACAATTTCCGCCAAAACAGCACAAGCAGAAACCCCATCTTTGTCCCTTACAAAATCGCCTACCAGAAAACCGTAACTTTCTTCGCCCCCTGCTATAAACTGCATTTCTTTCCCCTGTTGAAGGATCACGGAGGCAATATATTTGAATCCGGTCAAGGTGCTAAAGTGCTTGGTATTAAAAGCCTTTGAAATTTCACCGATAAGGTCTGTGGTAACGATAGTGCTTACCGTATACTCATGACCTGTCAGCCTTCCCTGTTCTCTCCATTTGCTGAGCAGGTAATACGTAATCAAAGCTCCAGTTTGGTTCCCGTTCAGCAGTTCGTACTCCCCAAACTCATTGGGAATGGCTGAAGCATAGCGATCGCCATCAGGGTCACAAGCCAAAACCAGTTCAGCCCCAACTTCCCTGGCCAATTGTAAAGCCATGGACAGAGCTTCGGCTTCTTCGGGGTTAGGATAGATGACCGTTGGGAAATTTCCGTCGGGCTCAGCCTGCTCCTTAACAATATGGATATTTTCGAACCCAAATGCTCTCAATGCTGCTGGCACCATTTTTCCAGAAGCACCATGAATAGGGGAGAATACGATGCTCATGTCTTTATGCTGGATAACGGCCTCAGGAGACATACGCAATTTTTTCACCTCAGTAAGATATATCTCATCAAAGTCTTCATCGATATATTCGATCAATCCTTCATTTTTATCCCACTTTACCTCGTCTACCGACGTTATTTTCTGTACTTCTGTAATGATGTTTAAATCATGAGGGGCGACAATCTGTCCGCCGTCTTCCCAATACACCTTATAACCATTGTATTCTTTAGGATTATGGGAGGCGGTTACCATAATTCCGCTTTGGCATTGGTAGTGTCTTATTGCAAAGGAAAGCATAGGTGTCGGACGCATTTCTCGAAAATACTTCACCACAATCCCGTTTGCTGTCAAGACCGCCGCCGTGGTATCGGCGAAAAGGGTATTGTTGATTCTTGAATCATGGGTGACCGCAACACTAATGCGCTGACCGGGAAAACTTTTGAGCAGGTAATTGGCCAAGCCTTGGGTAGCCATACCTACAGTGTATACGTTCATCCTGTTGGAACCCACTCCCATGGTTCCTCTCAGCCCCCCGGTTCCGAATTCAAGATCTCGGTAAAAAGCATCAATTAGGTCTGTGGGACTTTCCGCTGCCAACAGCGCACGGATCTCCTGCTTGCTGAGCTCATCGATATTACTGTTTAGCCAAGCTTCTGCTTTTGCGGTAATGTTATGGTCTATCATGTTGTAAAAAGTTTGAGAAGATTTTTTAAAATATATACGAAATAAAGTAAAATAGGATGGTTTAAACAAGGTAAAGTAACAAATACCAAGCCTATTTTTCCCGGCGCCGGATTTTTGAATAAGGTACCCAAGGACGGTTTTTATAATATTAACTGCAATGGTTAGGCTTCAGCCTGTAACCGCGAATGTTCTACTTTAGTCTGCAGGAACAGCTCCGAATTCTCGAACATACTCTTTTCCGTTTTTCATTTTGGAAACAAATGGCTAATTATTTACCTTCATGCTTTCTAATATATTTAAGTGTGATTATGGATTGGAATAAGTTGGATCAAGATTTAACCGTGATAGTTGAGAAAAGAATAGCTTTAAGTAAAATCTCTTATGCAGATCCAAAATATGATGAGATTGAAGAGGAGCTTCATGATCTTGAGGATGACCTGAATGACGAATTCGGCGACAGGCTGGAGAATGAGCTGGAGAAGATTTACGCCAAACTTTCCTCCGATAACGATGTGCTGCTTCCTTCGGCCTATCTCGCCAACAACTATATCCCTTTATTGCCAGATGCCAACGGCGTCGTTTCATATGAGGTGAAAGGGCAGGAAGGTGTACCTATCGAATCGGAGCAATTTGACAGACAGGATGTAAGAATAATCCTGATCCCTAATCCCGCTAGATTTGTAATGCATATCAACGGCGTCTCATTGAAGGATCTGTGGCGGTCAAGGTGAGAACCAAGTCTTTAAACCTAAGATTTTAGATAAGTACCAATAAGAAACAGCCAGAGAACTGTAGCATTTGGTTCCCTTAGCTTCCCGCCATCTTCTGCCTTAACAATCCACATATTTATGTAGTTAGAGATGTTTAAAGATTTAAAGTTATTTAGCTTTTTTATTCCTCAGCACATCATCTTTTCAACTAATCTAACATTATAATAGGTCTTTAGGATCGAACGATTGTATACATGATGATAAAGATGTTTGCGTTGAGAGTGGGTTGGATGTTTACATTATTGCTATTAACCATCGGCTGTACGGAAAAAGCTAAAATTACCTCCCCGTCGTCTGTCCGCAACGATGTTCAGGTGATGCAGGAGACTGACCAGCACAATACTGGCGGGCAAATTGGAGATCCTTCGTTCAGGCTACAGCAGGAAGGAAAATCGACGACCTATAATGATGGCCAACAGGTAGGGGTGTTCTTTATGCCATCTTGGGATGCTGGTTCAGGTAAAAATACAAAAGATATATTTTGGGCCTGTCTACAAGGGAAGGAAGATTGTCCTTTTTTAAAGGCGGGAGGCACCTGGGGTCCAAAGGGGAGGGTGTATAACCAACGGTACCCCTATGAAGGGCCTTATTTGGACAAAAAGCCCCATCCTTCTCTGAAAGGGTTTTACAGGCGGGATGATCCAGATGTGGCCGAAAAGCAACTGGAATACATGAAAAGCTACGGCATTGATTTCTTCGCCTACAACTGGTATTTCGGCAGACATTATTATTACCACAAAAATTATGCGCCGCAGGCCGATATTTATTATCCGAAAGGATGGCCCGTAGACCAATCCAGAGACGGAAGAATAGCGGTACCTGGCTTAGAGGAATGGACTGAACAGCTGGAGGCTTTGTTGAAGGTCAATGCACAGCTACCCAAGGATAAACAAATGAAATTCGCCTTGAACTGGGTGGATGACGGCAACGACCGATGGATGAACTGGCTGAATATGGGTTCGCCTGAAAACGTAAAGAACAAGATCAATTATCCTGGAGAAGCCCCTACAAGAGAGTTATTTCTTAAAGTTCATGACAAAATGACCC
>DATGMS010000358.1:0-2399 GCA_035307285.1 Cyclobacteriaceae bacterium | reverse complement strand
AGATGACCAAAGCCGAAGCTACACTCCCGCCACATTTTGCCGAAGGCAAACAACATCTGGCTTTTGAAGTCGAGCAAAAGGATTACTTAGGCACCAAACAGAAATTAATCCAGCAAAACATCAAAATCACTCACGAACAGGAATGGAGGGAGGGTTTAACAAGCGTTTATTTCGAAGATCCATTTGGGCATGTATTGGAGGTAGTTCCTAAAGGTATCTGGGAAGAAAGCTAATACGCTTGAGAAATGTATGAAAGTTGCCGCAATCATTCCCAATGAGATCATCCAAGCCACTATGAGACATTCCAAGACTAAAAATATTACTGAAGCCTTAAAGATTGCTTTACAGGAATATAACGCTTTGAAAGAAATTAAATCTCTAAGTGCGTCGGTACTGCAAGAGCCTTTGGAGTTTAATTATTCAGCAAAGGAGATAAGAAACAAAAACAATGGTTAAAGGTTTTACATTTCCAAAGAAGCAATCTTCTTACTAAATTCCGTAAGGATCTTGTCTGTCGAAGCGCGGATGTTTTTGTTCATCTGCTCAGGTTTGTTTACCTCTCCAACTGCACTGATCCTTAAGATAGGCTCTTCCTTCTGGGTATCTACAAAGTCAATGACCACTTCTCCCAAATTGTACTTTTCCACCTTAAATCCTCCGCCCCTATTATAGGGATAGGGGTATCTCCACATGTATGGATTATACATTCCCCAACCCCAAGGATTATGTGCCATTGTGTTGATTTCCTTTTGGTTTTGGCTAAGAATGGTGTTGTACCTCAAGATTATATCAGGTTCATTAATATCCAGAACAAAGCCTCTTTTTTCCATCCCTGCGATAAGCTGTTGCTGTAGGCTTTTGTCCAAGTCCGGCGAGCCATAGACATATTTGCCTGGATACTCATTCTCAATCATAAAGGTTTTATATATACCTGCGTTGGATAATTGTTCCTTCTCCAAAAACACCCGAACAGGGCTACAGGCTGCAACCAGAAGCAATGCCACACCTAAGACACCTATATTTAAACTGCTTTTCATTGATACTCCTTTTTGCTTTTAGAACGATAGAAGAGGGCTTAAGTTGTGTATGTTGCATGGCCTCACTCCAATAATTTTGGGTTTTTCTCGGGCATCTCTTCGATATCTCGCAGTTTTCTCTGGATGACCCGGGTGCGGGTCCCGACCAAGTTGTCCAGGTCTGTATTTGCATCGGTAAGCTTCTTTTGGGCCTTTTGAATCAGGTCACCAAATTTGCCAAACTCGGTCTTTACTTCTCCCAATACCTTCCAGACCTCGCCGCTGCGCTTCTGGATCGCAAGGGTCTTAAAGCCCATCTGCAGGCTGTTCAGCATCGCGGCCAAGGTGGTCGGCCCTGTAACAACTACCTTAAACTCTTTTTGGAGCATTTGGGAAAGAACCGGGTCCCTCACCACTTCAGCGTACAGACTCTCCATAGGCAAAAACATGACAGCAAAATCAGTTGTCATTGGAGGGTTGATGTACTTCTGGCAAATGTCCTGGGCGCATTTGCGGACCGCCTTGAAGAGCTCCGATTTGCAGGTAGCGATCACCAATTTATCCCCCAGATCATAAGCATCCAACAGACGGTGATAAGCATCCTGCGGAAATTTGGCATCTATTGGAAGATATACCGGCTCCCCGGCTTGGCTCCCCGGCAATTTCACCACAAATTCTACCCTTTCAGCTCCCGAAGCCTTGACAGCTACGTTGCTATCATATTGATCGGGCGCTAGGATGTTTTCCAAAATGGCAGCCAGCTGATACTCGCCCAGAACTCCGCGGGTTTTGACATTGCTCAATACCCGCTTCAGATCGCCCACGCCGGTGGCCAATGACTGCATTTCCCCCAATCCTTTCTGCACGGCCAGCAATTGCTGGGATACCGCTTCGAAGGATTTTCCTATTCTGGATTCCAGCGTTTTCTGCAATTTTTCATCCACCGTCTCCCGCATCTTATCCAACCTTTCTTCCGTGGATTGGAGCATTCGTTCCTGCCTCAGGATCAACTCCCCGAATTTCTCCCTCTGAAGCTCGTTAAATTCCCGCACGTTCTCCCGGAACAACTGGCCGAAATCTTTGAGGGTATCGGTTTGGTCCCTGGACGTCGCCCGGAGGGTTTCAAAGACGGTTTTGAACTGCCCGTTGACAGCTTGGTTGATTTCCACACGGTTCGACGCCATCTGCCGGTTGAAATCCTCTTTCATCCCTTCAAAATAACGGTCAAGTCCTTTGTTTTTGTTTGAGCCTGATTTTACCAGTACAATTAGGATCAACAGGGTGTTAAAGGCCAATAGGGCCAATATTAAGGTGTCGTTTTCCATTAACTTACTTTTTTTGAGCAAGGCAAAATACTCCGTTGGAGGTGCAATACCTAAATTG
>DATGMS010000357.1:0-2941 GCA_035307285.1 Cyclobacteriaceae bacterium | reverse complement strand
TTTTCGTGGTTGTCTACCATAAGGTCCATGTATTCTCTATCAAAGTCAGCCCCTGTATAGGAATTTAAATCAGATATCTTGCTCAGATGGTCTTCCCCAGGAGCTGTAGGCAACGTAATGTTCTTATTTGCGGCAATACCTTTTAATTCTTCATTGGCTTTGGTATGATCTTGCACCATCATGGCAGCAAAATCTTTTACCCGCTGATCTTGCGCTTTTTGCTGTGCAATCTCACTCGCATTGACTTCCGCCAATCCAGAGTCGGCTGCTTTTACGGCAAAATCTGAATCATTGTCGTCTTGAACACCGATGGTGGTCTCTTGGCGGTCCATGGATTGTTCGTTTTGCTCCATAGCATGTTCTACAGAATCATCAGCACTGTTGTTGGTGCTAGGGCCGCAACTTTGAATACAAAAAGCACCAGCGGCGAATAAAAGGATTAGCAATGGTTTTTTCATGGTTGTTGTTTTTTAGTTAACATGTGTCGGTTGATAGTAATAGCTCGTAACGCCTATTTTTCTCAATCCTGTCATTAATCATACATTAATCATGCCTTTTAATATTTGGAATGAACACTCATATAAGGTAAGATAGAAGAGATTTTTCTAAACGAAAGATAGGGTGTTTCAGGGGTCAAAACCCTGTTGATCAATGTTTTATATTTGAGACTAACTGTTTCTAAAATACAGCTTTCGAAAACTGAAATAGAGTAGGGGTCCAAATGGTGATCATGTTTCCGCTACGGTACAGATTGTAGCTGATCTACCTCATGAAAGATTAACTTTGGATCGGGGATGGGATGAGAAAGGCGATCCCATGAGGGACGGGTTTTAAGTGTGAAGGCCTGCAGATGACGATGCCATCTAATAATCTGTTCTGTTTGTTCTCCGAAATCGAGCGTAACGTAGGGCGTAATGGCCCTTATGAACCGTGCGGACTTCGCTTGCAAATTGCCCGCCGCTACTTAAATAGAGCAATAAGATTGTTTCCCCTTCACGAGGATCGGGAAGGAGCTAACTTCCGACTTTTAATGGTTTAACATCTGGAAATCAGCTGTACAATGGGTAGTGTGCAAAAAGACAGGCATAAAAAAAAGCGCAACCAAGAATGATTGCGCTTTATATTATTATTAACCTTTATTATTAACTTTTTGAAAGTTCAATGTTAACGGCCTTACCTTTTATGGTATTTGTGTTCATCACGTCTATCACGTGTGCAGCATCTTTAGATGGTACATCTACGAAAGAGAAATTATCAAAAATATCAATTCCGCCTATGTTACGTCCAGGGATACCAGTTTCACCTGCGATCGCTCCAACAATATCATTGGGTCTAATCTGGTCTTTCTTTCCTAGATTAAGGAATAATCTCGACATGTTAGGTTCTCTCTCGCTTCTGTCCCTTGGGGCTCTGTCTCTTCCTCGATCACTTCCTCTTTCGCTTCTTTCACGGCCTCTTCCTCGGTCGCTTCCTCCTCTAGGGCCTCTGTCACGGTCACGGCTGGATCTGTTCCTGTCGCCACCACGGTCACCCCCTCTGCTAAGATCAAGATCAAAATTCTGCTCGGAGTATTCTTCCACAGCATTGCCTAGTTGTAACTTGATCAAGCCCAAGGCGATTTGATCCATTGTTAGACCTTCAGCCAATAAATGGCCTAAAGATGCTTCATAGAATTGGTTGTCCTCATCTTTGGAAATCTGAGCGGTTACCTTTTGAACCAATTGTTCTTTTTGAAGTTCAATTAGGTCACTCACTGATGGAGGATCCATTTTAGAGATGGAAGTTTTGATATATCTTTCCAAATCCCTCAATCTTGAAATGTCTCTTCTTCCGGTAATGAACGTAATGGCCATTCCTGACTTGCCAGCTCTACCGGTTCTACCGATCCTGTGAACGTAGTATTCTTCGTCCATAGGCAAGTCATAGTTGAATACAACTTCTACATTATCAACGTCGATACCCCTAGCTGCGACATCCGTCGCCACCAATACTGAACAGTGACCCTTGCGGAATTTGTTCATTACCTTGGTTCTTTGTGCTTGGGAAAGGTCACCGTGAAGTGCTTCAGCCTGAATTCCTCGGGCAATTAATCCTTCTGTAACCTCATCCACAGCTCTTTTGGTGTTGCAAAATACAACGCTCAGGTTGAACTGGTGGATGTTGATCAGACGGGTGATCAGTTCCATTTTGAGGTTAGGCCTTACTTCATAATATACCTGTGAGATATTCTCTACAGTAAGTTCCTTCCTTACAACCTTGACAATCTCAGGATTAGTTTGATATTTTCTGGTCAGATCCAAAATTGGCTTTGCCATCGTAGCAGAGAAGAACACAGTTTGTCTTTCCAAAGGCACAGATTTCAATATCCTTTCGATATCGTCCCTGAAGCCCATGTCCAACATTTCGTCCGCTTCATCCAATATGACAGTTGCCACATTCTCTAGGTTCAAGGTACGGCGCTCCATGTGATCCATAATACGGCCTGGTGTACCTACTACAATCTGAACGCCCCTTTTGAGGTCTCTGATTTGCCTTTCGATAGACTCACCACCATATATTACAGTACTTGATAGACCTCTCTTGTATTTGGATAATTTGACAATCTCGCCTTCTACCTGAACAGCAAGTTCACGTGTCGGGCAAAGAATCAAAGCCTGAGGTTTTTTTAGCTGCACATCAACCTGATCAATGATTGGGATGGCGAAAGAAGCTGTCTTACCGGTTCCGGTCTGTGCCTGGCCGATGACATCTCTGCCTTCCAATAATAAAGGGATTGTTTGTGCTTGAATTGGGGAAGGTTGGGTATAGCCCATGTCTTCCACTGCTCTTAGAATTTCGGCTGAAATCCCAAGGTCTGAGAATAATAATTCTTGTTCCATGATGTTTCTTTACTTCTCCGCCCTGGCCTTCCATGAAGATCCCAGTACAGCGACAGTAAGGA
>DATGMS010000356.1:0-5223 GCA_035307285.1 Cyclobacteriaceae bacterium | reverse complement strand
AATTCTAGGATAGCCAGAAAAGTGTAGATGACAAATATTTTATCCTTATTATATAGAATGAAATCAGTGAATGGTACCCGGTCCTTAGCCCTTAGCTGTTCCATGACCAAATCCTTTTGTTGTTCGATGGTGTAGGGATATTGTACGACGGTATGGGTGGTGCTGTCGGTTCTGGAGGCGAACCTGTTTATTACTTTTTGAAATACATTCAACAGCTTGTAGAGATCCAAATCCTGGATTTCCGCCTCTACATGATCCAACGAATCCCAGTTCTTTATTTCAGATAACACGTTGCCCCTTGTGGCTTTAGACATTCGTTTTTCTTCAAGCTCCGCCAAGGTTCCGATCAGGGCCTTATATTTTCTATATTCTAACAAGTGCCTAACCAATTCTTCACGGGGATCTATTTCCATTCCACTCTCATCCAGTTCAGGCTTAGGAATGAGCATCCTAGATTTTATTTTCATTAAAGTAGCCGCAAACAGAATGAAATCGCTCGCAACCTCAATCTCCATTTGTTCCAGGTGATGTAGATAATTTAGAAAATCCAGTGTGATTTTAGAAATGGGGATATCATAAATGTCAAGCTCGTCCCGCTCGATGAAGAATAGCATCAGGTCAAAAGGTCCTTCAAAAAGAGGCAATTTGATTTCGAAACTCACAGGTTACAAGGAAATTTGTGTTATTTTTACATCCATATCAGGAATTCAAAGATATTACATAACTAGATAAATCAATATGAATAAGTTAATCATTATGCATATTGTTCTCCTTAGCTATTAAAAAGTAAAATATCGCCATCATTAATAATGTGGCTTCACCAGAGGATCACGGGGGGTCAGCAATCGAAATTATTAAACCAAATCGGCATGATAAATGTTGTGGTTGATCGGGAGAAATTTTATCTACAAGACCTGAATACTGCTTTTTACAATAGAGACTGAATTAAAATGTTGATACAACCTGGGAAACTTCTAGCTCAAATAAATACTCCCGAAGATTTAAAGAAATTTGGCAAGGAGCAGCTAGTACAGATTAGCGAAGAGCTAAGGCAATTTATCATTGACGACGTTTCCGTATACGGTGGGCATTTCGGTGCCGGATTGGGAGTTGTCGAACTTACTGTAGCTCTTCACTATGTTCTCAATACTCCAGAGGATCAACTGGTATGGGACGTCGGCCATCAGGCATACGGGCATAAGATTTTGACCGGTAGAAGAGGCATCTTCCATACAAACCGAATATATAAAGGGCTTTCAGGATTTCCCAAGCGAAAAGAGAGTGAGTACGATTCCTTTGGCGTGGGGCATTCCAGTACTTCTATATCAGCCGCTTTGGGCATGGCTGCTGCTTCCAAGTATAAAGGAGATCACAAAAGGCAGCATGTGGCAGTAATCGGTGACGGAGCCTTGACCGGCGGGATGGCCTTTGAGGCGATGAACCATGCGGGAGTGTCCGATACCAACATGCTGATTATCCTGAATGACAATTGCATGTCTATTGATCCCAATGTTGGGGCTTTAAAACAATACCTCACAGACATTACCACTTCTCAGACTTATAATAAAGTAAAAGACGAAGTATGGCATCTATTGGGGAAAGTAAGCAAATTTGGATTCAGCGCCCAGGATGTGGCTTCCAAAATCGAGGGTGCCTTGAAGTCAACACTTCTCAAACAAAGTAACCTGTTTGAGTCGTTGAATCTGAGATATTTTGGACCAGTCGATGGACATGACGTCAACCATTTGGTAGAGGTACTAAACGATCTAAAGCATATCTCTGGTCCCAAGATCCTGCATTGCATCACCGTGAAAGGGAAAGGCTATCCTTTGGCTGAAAAGGATCAAACCAAATGGCATGCTCCAGGTAAATTTGATAAAATTACCGGCGTAATTGCTAAGAAGGAATATGATTCTCCCCAGCCTCCCAAATACCAAGATGTGTTTGGGCATACGCTTGTTGAACTGGCAGAAAAAGACGATAGGATCGTGGGAATTACCCCTGCCATGCCGTCAGGGTCTTCCATGAACATTATGATGAAAGCCATGCCTGATCGAGCTTTCGATGTGGGTATCGCCGAGCAGCATGCTGTTACTTTTTCCGCGGGATTGGCTACTCAGGGATTGAAGCCTTTCTGTAATATTTATAGCTCTTTTATGCAGCGAGCCTATGATCAGGTGATCCATGATGTTTGTCTTCAGGAGCTGCCGGTCGTATTTTGCTTGGATAGGGCCGGTTTTGCAGGGGCCGACGGACCTACGCATCATGGTGCTTACGATCTTGCTTTTTTCCGTTGTATCCCCAACCTTGTGGTGAGCGCGCCGATGGATGAGGAGGAATTGCGTAACTTGATGTATTCGGCTTCTATTCACAATGGTCCTTATTCAATAAGATATCCGAGAGGCCAAGGCGTTATGCCCGAGTGGAGAAAGCCTCTAAGAGAAATTCCTTTAGGACAGGGAAGACTTATTAAAGAGGGTGTGGATGTAGCAATATTGACCATTGGATCTATTGGTAATTATGCAGTGGAGGCTACAGCAGCATTGGATAAAGAGGGGTTGAACCCAGCCCATTATGATATGCGTTTCGTAAAGCCGCTGGATGAATCCATGCTTCATGAGGTATTCGAAAAATTCAATAAAGTGATTACTGTGGAGGATGGCTGCTTGGTCGGGGGCTTTGGAAGCGCAGTCCTAGAGTGGATGGTAGATCACGGATACAGCAGCCAGGTAAAACGTCTCGGTATTCCCGACAAAGTGATAGAGCATGGCGAGCAAATCCAGTTACATGCTGAGTGTGGCTTCGATCCTGAGGGTATTATGAAGGCGGTGAGAGAACTATGTGAGGTGAATTTTACTAAAGTATATTAGGTCATTTTTTTTTAAAGCAAAAAAGCCTTCCCAAATTACTTGGGAAGGCTTTTTAGTTGTTGGCATTAGAATTTAATGTTCACCCCTGCCATGAAATTTGTTCCTGCCATAGGATAGAAATAGTTTTCTGTGGTCAACTCTCGGCCACCAGCTCCCTCTCCCGGCAGGTAATAGCTGAAAGTATAGCCGTTGGGTTCATAGAGATGGTTGAATAGATTGTTGACCAGCAAGGAAAACTCCACTTCCTTGACAAATTTGGGCAGAATGGAATACTTTAGTCTTAAATCATTCACGAAATAGGAGTCCAGTCTGCGATCCTCTCGCTGTGTATTGTCGAGGTACTGCTCATCCACGTACTTGGAAAGCAGGCTGATCTCGAGATTCTTTATCGGTTTGTAATCAATATGGGCCGCCCCAATGATCTGAGGTGAAAAGGCAATGTCCGTATCCGAGTAGGTCACCACGCTCTGCGGTGCACCATCGACACTGTAGTCATCAATGTATTCCGTAAACTCCTCGATTTTATTTCTACTAAAAGCTACATTTCCGCCCACCGTCCATTGCGGGGAAAGGGCATAGGCGGCTAGAAGTTCAATCCCTGCCCTATAGGAGTTGGCTACATTTTCCCGGATGTAGGCCCCAACGTTGTTGATCTGGCCTGTGAGGATCAATTGATCTTTGTAATCCATATAGTAGAAGTTGGCGCTATAGGTAAGATTCGCAAGTTTGGATCTAACACCCGCTTCAATGTTGTTTAACCTTTCAGGTCTGGGCAATTCCGTTATGGGATTGTCTGTAAAGTCATCCCTAACAGGCTCACGGTTGGCAACGGCATAGGAGGCATACCAGGTTTGGCCACTTCCACTTTCATAGCTAATCCCAAATTTTGGATTGAAAAAGTTATAGGTCTGATCACCTGTGACCACCCGTTGGTCGTCATTGGTGCCGTCGAATCGGTAGTCGACCATGCGGTGTTGTAGATCTCCGAAGAGGTACAGACGTTCGGCTACTTCATGGGTGGCCTTTAGATAGAGGTTTCTGTCATCTTTTATAGCCGTATTCTCGTAGTATTTGTGCCTTATGCCTGTATTCCCTGCGATTCTGGACCAGATGATTTCGCCAAAATGATATCCATCATATCGGTTGGCACCGCCACCCAATATTACATCCCAGGCACCGTCTCCCGAGATATAATTGAAAGAGAATACACCGCCGTAGAAGTCGTTGTCCAACCATCTTCGCCTGATAATGTCGGTGCTTTCAATGGTTTCGTTACCGATAAATGCGGGGGGCAGGTTGTAATCTTCAAAATCATCATCTTCTCGAAATTGTTCGTAATACCCCTGTCCAGCTGTATAGTGTAAAGCGCCGTTTACTTTCCAGTTATCGCTTAAACTGCCTGTGTAAATAAACTGGTAATGGTCCTGTTTATAATTGTCCGTTTCATTTTCATAGGTATAAGAGTTAAACGTCCTGTCGGATTCCAGTAAGGATTCTGGAACTCCATTCCATGACTGGTAGGTTTGTTCCTTACCCGAGAAGAGATTGACTTTGAAAACATGCTTATCTCCGTAATATCCGCCAGACAGGAAGTAGGACTGAAGATCAGAAAATGCCCTATCCACATATCCGTCCGATGTAATTTTGGATAGCCTTCCATCCACCGCCCATCGGTTGTTTAACAAGCCTGAGCCGACTCTAACCGTGTGCTTCCGTGAGTTGAAAGACCCGAAGGAGTTCTCCGTTTCCGCGTAGGCTTCATCCTTACGGGTGTCAGTTTGGATGTTGATGCTAGCTCCAAAAGTTGCGGCGCCGTTGGTCGAAGTGCCTACCCCCCGCTGGATTTGGATATTGTCGACCGAAGAAGCAAAATCCGGCATATTCACCCAGAATACTCCGTGAGACTCTGCGTCGTTAATGGGGATGCCATTCACGGTGACGTTGATTCTTGTCTGATCTGTTCCCCGGATACGCATTCCGGTGTAACCGATGCCCGCGCCTGCATCGGAATGGGTGATCACCGAAGGGGTGTAATTTAAAAGAAAAGGCAAATCCTGACCCAGGTTGTTCTTGTTCAGTTCTTCCTTGGTGATAGACTGGAAAGTGGTGGGGGTGGTTTCCCTAGCCCGCGTAGCGGAAACAATAAACTCTTCCGTAAGAATAGCAAGAGGTTCCAATTGGAGGAAGAGATCTGAAGCCGGAGCCTGGACATCCAATGATAATGAAGTAAATCCCAAGTAGGACACCCGAAGCGTATAGGCTCCCGACTTCAGGTTCGGCAATTCGAATTTTCCTGCTTCATCCGCAACAGTTCCAATCCGGGTGCCGTGAAGAACAACGTTTGCCCCAAATA
>DATGMS010000355.1:0-3825 GCA_035307285.1 Cyclobacteriaceae bacterium | reverse complement strand
CGCAATACGAATATGTTGATGTGGTACAAGGAATTGTGGTTGATTGACCATGGAGCCTCTTTGTATTTCCATCATTCCTGGCAGGATTGGGAAAGAAAGGCCCTTCTGCCTTTTTCGTTGGTGAAGAACCATGTGTTGTTGCCTAGGGCTAGCCAATTGGACGAAGTAGATGCCGAATTTAGGCAGGTATTGACGGCTGATACAATAACGGAAATCGTGGCGATGGTTCCTGAAGTATGGCTGTCCCATGACGATATTTTTGATTCGCCATCACAGCACAGGCAGGCCTATGCGCAATTTCTGATTTCGCGCTTGGCCCATTCTGAAATTTTTGTAAAAGAAGCCCAATATGCAAGAGCGCAACTTATTTGAATATGCGGTGATACGGGTGGTTCCACGGGTTGAGAGGGAGGAATTCCTCAACGTTGGTGTCATCCTGTATTGCTCCCGTCAGAAGTTTCTTCAGGCCAAGATCAAGGTGGACGAGGAAAGATTGAGGATTTTTTCCAGGGATCTGAATATTGAAGAACTGAAGATGTACCTGTCGTCTTTTGATAAAATCTGCCGTGGAAGCGCAGATGGCGGCCCCATTGGGCAATTTGCCATCTCGGATCGTTTCCGCTGGTTGACCGCGGTGAGGAGTACCGTGGTTCAAACATCACCGGTTCACCCTGGCTTATGTCTTGATGCTGGAGAAACACTGGACAGGCTTTTCTCCCAACTGGTTGTGGCGTAATAAAAAAAGATTATAAAATAGTTAATAGTCACACTTTTTTATTTTCTAAATTGATTCTTGCCAATTGATCAATTATTTTTCTATCTTTAATGATAACCATTTAATTAACGCTCACCCATATAACAAACATCATGAATGATTCTAAAAAGCCAATGGATGGACAATCTAATGTTTTGACCACACGTCAAGGCCATCCAGTTTATGACAATCAAAGCTTACGCACAGTGGGTAGTCGTGGTCCGGCTACGCTTGAAAACTATCAGTTTCTTGAGAAGATGTCTCATTTTGATAGAGAGAGAATACCGGAGCGTGTAGTACATGCGCGTGGAGCGGGAGCCCATGGGTATTTTGAAAGTTACGGCAAGGTAGGGGATGACCCGATAAGCAAGTACACACGAGCAAAAGTTTTTACCAATACTGAAAAGCAGACGCCGGTTTTTGTTCGTTTTTCTACTGTGATACATGGGCAGCATTCCCCGGAAACGTTGCGAGATCCACGGGGATTTGCCGTTAAATTTTATACCGAAGATGGGAATTGGGACTTAGTTGGGAACAATTTAAAGATTTTCTTTATTAGAGACGCCATCAAATTCCCGGATTTTATCCATTCGTTTAAACCGGATCCTGTCACCAATATTCAGGATGCGGAAAGGCAGTTTGATTTCGTAAGCAACAGTCCTGAAACGCTCCATATGGTTACGTTTTTATTTTCGCCATGGGGCATTCCCGCCAACTACAGGCAGATGCAGGGCTCTGGCGTAAATACCTACAAGTGGGTAAATCAGGAAGGGGAGGCTGTTTTGGTAAAATACCATTGGGAGCCGCTCCAAGGTATAAAAAACCTCACTCAAGAACAGGCTCAAGAAATACAAGGGAAAAACTTTAACCATGCTACCCAGGATCTTTATGAAGCCATCGAGCGGGGAGATTATCCGGAATGGGAATTGAACGTACAGATCATGAGTGACGACGAGCATCCGGAACTGGATTTTGATCCTCTAGATGATACCAAATTATGGCCTAACGACCAGTTCCCTTGGTATCCCGTCGGCAAAATGACGCTCAACAAAAATCCTGAAAACTATTTTGCTGAAGTGGAACAGTCTGCGTTTGGCACAGGTGTACTGGTAGATGGACTTGACTTCTCTGATGACAAAATGCTGCAGGGAAGAACATTCTCTTATTCAGATACGCAACGGTATCGCGTCGGAACGAACTATCTCCAACTGCCTATCAATGCACCGAAAAAGCATGTGGCTACCAATCAGAGGGATGGGCAGATGGCTTATCCACAGGATATTTTGGCAGCAAGTAATCCACATGTTAATTATGAACCATCCTCTCTCAACGGCTTACAAGAAGCGCCCAGGGTTGGGAAAGAACATACTCCCCGCTACCAGGCTGAGCTGGTAAGGCAAAAGATTGAGCGGCAAAACAATTTCAAGCAAGCAGGGGAGACTTATCGGAACTTAGAAGACTGGGAAAGGGAAGACTTGATCTCGAATTTGTCCGGTGGTTTAGCTAAGGCCAATGAGGAAATACAGAATAAAATGATTGACCTTTTTAGCCAATGTGATGAGGATTACGGAAGAAGGGTGGCAGAAGGGATTAAGATGAAAAAGGAAATGATGATGTCCATGAAAGATGAAGGAATCGGCTCTGAAGACGAACAAGAGGCGGTAAGGAAGGCCGAGGAAGAATCCAACGAATCAAAACCTTATTAATCATTAATGGACAGTTTGAACCAGCAACTTTTCGATGCTGCGAGAAAAGGGGATATAACTACGCTCGAGGATTTGATAGCACACGGTGCGGATGTCAACGTCCAAGACGCCAAAGGTTATACCCCCTTAATTATCGCAGGGTACAACAATCAACCTGAAGCCGTCAGGGAATTGCTCCAAGCAGGGGCAGATGTCGATTTGCCTGACGCTGGCGGAAATACGGCATTAATGGGCGTCAGCTTTAAAGGATATCCAGAAATTGCGGAAATGCTGATTGAACATGGTGCTGATCTTAATTTACAGCATGGTAACGGAGGTACAGCATTGATGTTCGCCGTGATGTTTGGCCGAAATATTTTGGTCGAAATATTATTAAAGCATGGCGCAGACAAGGATATCCGTGACCGAAGAGGATTGAAGGCTATCGACCTCGCCGTTCAGCAAGGCAATGTGGAAGCGGTGGACATCCTGGAATTACATTCATCTGAATTGTGAGGCGCCAGTTTTGGATTGTGCCATCAAACTGCTGTAGTGGCTCAAACTCATGAAACCATCTGGTATACCAAAGGGGAGATAGGCAATCTCTACGATCTGTCATTTTATGTTTATGGATGCATGGCATAAGCTAACTCAAGAGGAAGTTTTACAACAGTTGGACACCACTGCTGCGGGTGTCAAGAAGTCCCAAGTAGCTGCTTTGCAACAAAGGCATGGATTGAACAGCATTGAGGCCGCAAAGCAAAAGAGCAAATGGGCCATTTTTGTCTCCCAGTTCAAAGATGTCATGATTGCCATCTTGGTGGTTGCAGCGGTGATATCTTTTAGTGTCGGCGAGCGCATAGATGCTTTAGTGATCCTGGCGATTATTTTTGGGAACGCACTAATCGGATACTTTCAGGAGAACAATGCAGAGGAGTCGGTCAGGATGCTGCAAAAGATGACCGCACAACATGCCATGGTGGTTCGGGATGGCAATCCCTCCAAAGTCGAAACCAAGGAATTGGTTCCGGGAGACATCATCCTGTTGGAAGCTGGAGATATTGTACCTGCAGATGCTAGGCTGCTTGAGGTAAATTCCCTAAAGACCGAGGAGGCGGCATTAACAGGGGAGAGCCATGCCGTGGAAAAAATTACGGCAAAAATTGAGCAAGAAAGCCTCCTTCCCGGTGACCGGTACAACATGGTTTTCAAAAGCACCTTAGTAAGCCACGGATCAGCAAAAGCTGTGGTGACTTCCACAGGAATGGCTACTGAAATAGGGAAGATCGCCGGTCTCTTGGAAGTAGAAGACCAAAAGACCCCTTTACAAAAGCGGCTTGCCGTATTCAGCAAGCAACTGGCGTTGATCGTGATTCTCATCTGCCT
>DATGMS010000354.1:0-2397 GCA_035307285.1 Cyclobacteriaceae bacterium | reverse complement strand
ACAAGCCCGGTAGAAGTCGCCTGGAAACAATCCATCTGTCAGCCTGTAGTACATTTTTGATTCCTGATAAGCCTTTTCTTCAAATCTTTTTTGGAGATCAGTAATCATTCCCATTGCCCTTTCGTAGGAATCCGAAGTAGGGTAACGGTTGATAAACATCTGTATCGCATTTACGGCTTCTCTACTGCTTCGCTGGTCGAGGTTATAGTCCGGCGCATCCAGATAAAGCGAGTAGGCGTGCATAAAGAATGCTTCCTCTGCCATTGGGCTCCTATTATAGGTGTCAAAGAATGTCTTGAAATACCCAGCAGCTTCAATGTAGCGTTTAGTCTGGAAGTGGGCATAAGCGTAGTTGAACTCCGCTAACTCCGATTTTTCACTTCCGCGGATTACTGGAAGAACCTTGTCATACAAAATAATGGCCTTGCTGTAATCTTCCTTTTGGTAGTATCTGTTAGCGGCCTCATAGAGCTCGTCCCAATTCGTGCTCTTTTCCAACTTGTAGAACTCTCCACAAGAGCCAAGGGTAAGAGCAAGAAGCGGTAATATTATATGGAAAGCAAATTTTCTCATCTTTTCGGATTGCAAATATAAAGGATTAAAATTCCCTATCAAACTATAGGAGTAGCAAGGGGTTTTTAGAAGCGCTTATCTTTTGACAACGAGCTTTTTGGTGACTATATTTTGGTTGTCCACGATTAATGTGTAAAAGTAGATGCCAGGGTTGAGATCTGTCACATTTATTAGAATAGATTTTTGAAGCGGGTCAAGCCGCAGGTCAAATACAGGGTTGCCAATAAAACTGTTGACGACAATTCTTGCAGTAATTGATGGGTTTTTTATCTGATAGTCCAGCTGGGCGATTCTGCTACTGGGGTTGGGATACACACTGCCTAATTTAATGTCTTTGTGGTTGACTTCGTTTCCATCGCCTTGTTCGCCCTCCACATTGTAGATGCCTTCTATGACAAAAACGTCTCGGAGGTTCTCGGTATTGGCAAAATGAAGATCAAATGTTCCTTTGGCTTCAGTAATTCCTAAATCAAATTCCAGGTATAAATCGGTATAAATCTCACCGGGGGCAAGTTTTAACTTCACCTTAGCCAGATCCTTTTTGGGATCATAACAAGTGTTCCCCAAGCATATCTGTACATTTTGAGAGGAAGCAATATTGCCTCTGAGGAACTTCAGGTTGTATTCCTTTGTCTGGTCCGATTCATTCTGGAGGATAAGGGATTTCCTCTGCGAAGTGTTTACTTTTCCGTTAAATTCTATGGCTTCATTTAACACACGAACTTGCCCTTCAGCCTGTAGATGAAGCATCAAGAAAAAAATGGTGCAAAACGATAATATAAGTTTCATGTAGATGTATTACCAATAAGCCTGTAGATGTTTTGATAATGTTTTTAAGATATACTATAAAAATACAAATAAGGTTTCGTCTTTTAAAGGTTTGTGGGTTAAAAAATGTTAAGCGGTGTGAAATTTATTTATGCCTTGCCCGTTGATGTACTTTTTCGGGAGAGACTTAAGACATAAAGACATTAAGACGGATGACGATGACGGAGATGACCGCATTTTTGTTCTTTACTCTTTATTCTTTAATCTCAGTACTCAATTCTCTTCCGAATCTCCTCCTCATCGGGATAAGGGATATCCACTTCAGGCTCGTTAAAGAAATTGAATTCATCTTTAGGTCTTTCTTTTGGAGTTCTCCAGTCGTTGATCATCTTAAGAGTGGGCCGTTCGTCCTCCCTCCACACAAAACCGCTTAGCGAAGTCGCCCCTTCTTCGAGTAGATGTGGTGGGGTAAAAGACGCTTCGGGTTTGATGGTATGGCTGATGCTGCTTACCTGACCCTCTCTGAAGCTCATGATAATCCTTCCACACAGCAGTTTATTCACACCGCGAATGGTTGTGTCATTTTCAAGCGCAAAGTACAGCGATTCCCCGTTTCCCTCCACATCCAGTTTACTCATTTGCCCGTCCAAAAAATACCCCGTCATCTTTCTTCCCCTGATTTGATTGTAGTTGCTAAGGGTGTCTTTTGTGATGGCAAATGCGTTGTCCTTCAGAAATGCACGGTCTATATCCTCGTTGGCGATCAAGAAGCTGATGCTATCGGCGGTGATCTGGCTTTTATTGTTCCACAAGACCGGGTCGCCATGCAGATAGATGGTGGAGTCGGAGTAAATATATACCATCGAGTCGGATCTTCCGGAAATGTCAGATTTGATCATGCGCATATTGGAGAAGGCCTGAAGGTACCTGCTGGCCGCATCCTCGCTGTCCTGCGAAATCAAGGTGTCGGCAATCATGAACAACGTGTCCGCCTCAAAATACTTCCTCACCAAGGCATTTCCGTAAACTTTTGAATATTTCAGCTCCTCCCAGTAT
>DATGMS010000353.1:0-12755 GCA_035307285.1 Cyclobacteriaceae bacterium | reverse complement strand
GGGGGAAGAAACTTTTGCCAATTGGTACCTCCTGTAGCGGCTATTTCTATCGTATCTCTCTGGAGATATTTAACGGCTGATTTGTAGTGCGCCAGAGGCCAATATACATTCGCTTTAAGGTCAAGGGTTCGCAACAAATCCGTCAGTTGATCGTCTTTGCCTACACAGGTTTGATATTGTTTCCAGATATTTTTATGTCTGAATTCGGCAATGAGCTTTTTCAACTCTACACTATATTTCTTCTCAAAGTTCTTTAGCGTTAGGGTCTTTTCCCCTGAAGCCAATTCCGTCGCTCCAAACTGCCAATAAAGCAGGTCAAAAAGACTGTCAATGCTTGTCAAATTAATATCCTTGTAATCTTCTCGCTCATGTATATTGACCAGATTTTGGATTTCGGTACACATGATTTCGATCATCCGGTACTGGGCGCTCTGAAATCCGCTGGCCGGCAACAAGGACATCCGGAATTTCACAAACTGCTCCCGCTCCATTCCCTTCCACATCACCGCAAAGGAATTTATTAATTGGTCAAAATACATGATTACCCGCTCTAGGCGATCTTTAAAAAATACAAGATCAATTGTCCTTTGTTCTGAAATCTGCTCTAACTCCCAGATAATGAGCTTAAAGTAAAGCTCGGTAATCTGGTGATACATGATAAATATCTTCTCATCCTTAAAAGATGTTTTAGGATTCTGAAGGGACAGCAAAGTGTCTAAATTGATGTAATCCCAGTAAGTCAGATAATCGGCATACAGTAAACCTTCCAAATAGGATGAAAGATCTTGGCCTGAGGCCTTAAATTTTTCTTCCAATAAATTGATCTTGTCAATTATATCCTGTTTTGGATGACCTTTATCCATCGATTAAATATTTTCTGGTGAGAAGTAGCTTTTTAATCCGCTTCTTTTTTAATTAACTGGTAAAATTAGGGATAAAATATTCCAATGTAAAATTCCACCTTTATCATTAAATAATCAATATTGTAACTGAAAAAGACTCAGTTTTTTAAAACAAGCCTTCTAACATTTGCTGACATTCCTCAATAAGAAACAAGAACACAAATTTCCATGAATTCTGCCCTTAACGAGAAGGAAATCTATAGCAGCTCGGATGACGAGTTTAACACAGTTTACCCTTTAAAAATAAGAAAGCTTTCCTCAAGACATTGGACCCCAGTCAGCGTAGCAAAGCGTGCGGGTGAATTTTTAGCAGACCGCGAAGGCGTTAAGGTGCTTGATATCGGTTCAGGGGTGGGTAAATTCTGTCTGGTGGCGGCGATCTATAGTCACGGGCACTTCACCGGAGTGGAACAACGGGAGGCACTGATTCGAATCTCAACCAAAGTAGCAACAAAGTTTCGGGTCGAGCGGGTAAATTTCATCCAGGCAGATATCCGGTCCATCGATTTTAGGGATTACGACGCTTTTTACTTTTTCAATTCTTTCGAAGAAAACCGGGACCCGACCGATAGAATTGACGAAGACACCCAATATGACCCCTCACTTTATGAAGCCAACAGCCGATTTCTTTATCAGCAATTCGACGTGCTCCCAGTAGGGACCCGAATTGTTACCTATTGTACTTTGCCCGACATTATCCCTGAAGGTTATGTACAGATAAGGTCGGAGATTAAGGGAAAGCTGAAATTTTGGATCAAAAGGCATTAATGCATCATTCTTGCGGCTATCAATCCTTTCACCAAATAGTGCGCGTTTTTATGAGGAATATTGACCTTCAACCGGATCATATCCGATCCATTATTCAAGACTTAAAAGACGGAAAATCCATTACCGAAAAGCTTCCCTCCCAAGGGAAGTTGAAGATTGAAAACAACCTACCCTTCTTGCTGATATACAGGTATAAAAGCTTGCCGTTACGGCAAACGGTAAGGTTAGTGATGGGCGAATCCTCTTATTTCGTTTCGTCCGGAAGTGATGAGGCTATTGAAGAAAGCCGCGAACTTCTGATGGCTATTGCTAAAACTTTATCTGTCTCCTTCGGTGCGGTGATGTTTCTAGAAGTCTGGGAAGGAGAACCGGATAGCAGAGAATTTAAAATTAAAGCTCCTAAAGACCTCGCAAAAGCAACGGTAAATACCTTACTCGCTGAACTCGATGACCTCAGTAAAAAATTTCCTGGCGTAAAAGTAGGATTGGAATACAGCAACAAGCGATACCCTGAGACCCTATCTCCTCTTTTAAACATAAGTCAGTGCCAGGAAGTAGGATGTTTTCTAATTGGATTAGAAATCCCGCCCTTCTACAGAAGTGTGAAGGGTGACGAGTTCTATTACCTGTATTTTAGAGCGCTAAAAAAAAGGCTTTCAAGCGTCTTTAGGAAAACCATTTTTCAATTTCTTCGAACCCAAACTTCTTCGGATATCGACAGCTACCATGCTCTCGGAAGCCGGACACTCGAGCCGGTGGTATGGGAAGTAGACAACCATTTAGCTGAAATAGAGCAAGCCTACCGTTTTCTATTACTCATTTCTCCCATCAATACTTTGAAGGCAAGGGATGAATTTGCCAGATCTAATTTCAAAAACAACCCGGAATTCCTCTACAGGATTCTCCCCATTGACCCCGATCATTTAAAAGAACAACTTTATCAAATCAACGTGCGAGCCATCGAGGACCCTACCTTGTCTTTTCTCTACCGGGAAAAGAGGGAGGAGCTTGACAAGCAGATTACTATGCTAGGTGAAAGGGGTACAAAACACTTTATGTATAGTAGCATTAGGCTCTATGAATCCGTGGATCCTGAACTTCTTGAAAAGGCCAAAGGAATACTGACCAGATTCCCTTCCTTACATACCAAGACAACGGAATGGGCGGATTGTTATGAACTTGCAAGAGCTGCAAGGGAGGAGATAAACTGGTACAAACAATTCTACGCGCCCTTGGATGCTACGGTTACTATCAAACCGGATATCATCGGAATCATGGTTTCTAAAGGTCAGGTATTGATCGGTGAAAGCTTTAAAGTACCAAAAACAAGGGTTGAATCCCTGATCCACCATGAAGTGGGCACCCATGTACTGACTTATTATAACGGTAAATCACAGCCTTTAAAACTCTTGTATTCTGGATTTGCGGATTATGATGAACTTCAGGAGGGGCTGGCAGTACTGGCTGAATACCTCACTGGCGGCCTTACGCGGGGCAGATTGCGGCTCTTGGCGGCAAGGGTCATTGCAGGACATTCTTTAACGGAAGGGGCGGACTTCTGTGGCACCTTTCACGAACTGCATCATGATTATGGCTTTGAGTTGGGGACAGCGTTTGATGTGACAGCGAGGATTCACCAAGGTGGTGGCTGCACCAAAGACATTATCTATCTTCGAGGGCTGATTCAGCTGATGGACTATTTGAAAAACGGGGGAAAGCTAGAACCACTGTATGTAGGGAAAATTGCACAAAAACACGTTCCTTTCATGGAGGAATTACATCATCGAAATATCCTACGGCCCATCCCACTTCTCCCTAGGTTTCTTCAGCACCAAGATGCTTTGAAGCGATTGGAATTAGTCAAAGATGGAATCACCGTTGAAAATCTAATTCCAACCTAATACAATCCCCACAAGCTTAAGCATTTTAATCCGTAATTAGATCTGCCTTAACAATTCGGAAATGAGGTTTTCTTTAGCATTTCCGAATGTCCGTTTTTTACTATAGGTCATCTGTTCGAACTACAGAACCGCCTTCCATCCAATTAGGAAAAACTTCGCCCAGTCCTTCGACGATAAACTGTACGGCAATAGCCGCTACAATTAATCCGAAAATCCTTGTAAAGCCTACAAACAGTAATTGGTCTACTCTTTTTTCAATCCGATAAGAATTAGCAAGTATCAGATATAAAAGCAGATAACTCAACAATAAGACTAGGGAAAACCCCAAATACATCATAAAGCCATTCGCCCTAAAACTATATAACAGTACCGTAGTCAACGCACCAGGCCCCGCAAGCATCGGAATTGTCAACGGAACAAGTACTTTTTCAAAACGTTGTTTAGCTAGCTCAAAATTAGTTTCTCCTTTTTCGGATTTTTCCTCCAATTTCGTCGCCTTACCCTGAACCATCGACACGGAAGTTAGCAGCAACAAAAATCCACCTGCTATCTTAAATACTTCAATATCGATTCGAAAAAAATCCAATATCCAGTTCCCTACGTTTAAAAACAACAACAATATCACAAAAGCGGAACCGGTCACCATAAAGGCAATTTTTTTTCTGACCTGCGACGTGGCGTCCCCCGTCATTTCATACCATATCGGTATCAAACCAATGGGATTCACAATCGCCAGAATGGCTGCCAAAAAATTGAGCATTGAATTCCAATCCATTATTATTTCGATTTGCACGACCGACAAAACTACCTGCTCTCTTCTTTGGCCTTTTCCGCTATCGCCAAAAGATTGGTGGGAATAGGATTTTCTTTAAGCAATCTCGCCAAATAAGCGGTGTTGGCTACCAAACTTCTGATATTTTTATTGGTGAAAAAATGGTGATCGCCGTTAGCTTCAATATAACTAGGCCCTGGTCCTGCTGCCCCTACCCAGTAGGCCATAGAATTAGGGGGAATACTGCAACCGGAATGATCCAGACTAAACAGTACCTCGGCACAAACTTTCTTGGCACCGTCTTCATTTCCCGTCACCAGTACGCCACCTACTTTGTTATACAATGGCGGCTGTCCATTAATGGGGTCTTCTTCACTGGTGCTGCCGTCGATCCGTTCAATGACCATCTTGCACACAGCGGATTTGTCACCCAACCAAATCGGCGAAGCGAGTATTAATATCTCAGCACCCTTTATTTCCTCCAGGATAAGGGGCCAATCATCTCCCTCGCCCTCGTCTGAAGTATTTCCGAAGGCTACTTTATAATCTATTACCCGGATCACCTTGGTCGTTACTCCGGACTGGGTATACAGTTTGGTCACCTTGTTAATTAAAGCTTCTGTATTGGAAACATCTGGTGACTTTTTAAGCGTACAATTGAGTATAACTGCTTTCAGGGACATAATGCTATTTTTTTAAGTCTGTCAAAGTTCACTAAATTCCAAAGGCACGGATGTTCCGGTTTCCGCAGCTTTGTAGATGGCCATCAGGATAGCCACATCCCTACATCCCATTTCTCCGGGGACTTTTGTTTCTCTTCCCTCTATTATCGATCGGGCAAACTCATCCATCTGCAGGGCTTGTTGGTTAACTTCCTTGAAATTGATTGAGCCCTCAGTAGTTTTTCCTTGGATTCCGTTGTAGGCATAGGCGGGATCCAACTCCCATGAACCGCGGCTTGCCTTACCTTTTAGCCAGTCCCCCTCCCGTGCATAGCTACAGGTGCCGTGCGCCAGTACTCCCTCTGGAAATTCAAGTGTCCAGCTAATGGATTCCTCCACGGTGTCATAAATGTCGGGGCGGGACACTTCGCCAAACCTCGCCTTCTTTATTGCAATCGGGTTTTTTCCCACCGCGTAGCAGGAGGCCTGTACCACATATATGCCCACATCCATCAATGGTCCTCCCCCCGCGAGTTTCTTCTGCAACCTCCAGGCCGATGGGTCTTCCAAAAGCATCGAGTGATCACCTTCCACCTTCTGAAGTTTTCCCATTGTTCCTTGACCAAGTTGCATGACATATTGATTATAGGGATCAAAATGTAGCCGATAGCCAATCCCCAGCTTGACGTTGTTTCTTTTACACACTTCAATCATTTCCTCGCATTCGTGGACAGAAATCGCCATAGGTTTTTCACAGATGACATGCTTTCCTGCGTTGGCTGCCCGCACGGTGTAATTGCCATGTTGGGAATTGGGAAGCACAATATAGACGATATCAATCTCCTCATTGGAGGCTATTTCTTCAAAGTTGTCATAATTATAAATGTTTTGGTCCCGGATCCCGTAGTCCGTTTTCCAACGGGGTATTTTCTCAGGGCTTCCTGTGACGATTCCCTTTAACTCACAGTACTGGGTAAGCTTTAATGCCGGGGCCAATTGCTCCGAGGCATATTTGCCCAAACCTACAAGAGCGACCCCTAATTTCGACTTATTAGGCAACGTAGATCCACCGGTTGATGTGCTGTCCATGTTTTTTAGTTTTATATTGTAATTAATATGATCAAATACCGCAGCGCATGATAAATACTAGTGACGCCCAGAGCGAAAAAAAGGTGGGCAATGACAATCACAGGGAAGAATATCCTCTTATCTACCTGCTCAGGTTCAAATGTTGACCTCAAAAAAATAAACCACCCAAACATTCCCACGAGTCCGTTCACCAATCCAAAAATGAAGGTGCTCAATGCGGTAGGACCGCCAATGCCCCGGTTCCATAAATAGGTATAACAAATTGCAAAAAGCACTCCTACAGTCAAATGTATTAGATGTCCATATATGGTTTTATACCTAAGCCGATACAACCGCGTGCCACTGAAGTAATGGTGGACTACTTGACCCAGAATCAACGGAACCCTTACGCCATGATGAAAATAGTCATTGATTAACCTCAGAAACAGAGTCATCAAAGCCGCGCCTCCTACTCCCGAGATTAAGACAATGACTATTTCTAAAAATCGTCCGTCTGTCATGTGCCTGACATGCCTTTTCTACTTCACGAATTGAAGCCGCCCGTTATTTCACTTTTTTTATCGAGCTCCGAAGGTGGAATTTTTGCCTCCGATGGGGCCATACTAGTATCTTCTATATCACCACCCTCGATCAATATTTTGAAATCATGCAACTCTTCTTGCAATAACTTTTCGAAAGCGGGGTTCAAGAACCTTGCAATGCCGGTACCCAATCCGCCCATCACGGGATGGTAACTGAACACCACCCTAACAAGGGTTCCGGAACTGTTGACATCATCGTAGAATTCTACTTTACCGGCATTTTCAACAATAGCCCCTTCCTTGGATCTCCAGCCAATAAGCTTTCCGGGAATATCTTTTACAACCTCAGCCTCCCATGAGACTGTTCCGTGGTTACCAGGTAAAACAGCATTCCATCGAGATTCAGTTGGACTGGTCTGCTCAACACTCATTAGGTGCTTCATAAACAAGGGCAGGTTCTCCAACTTCCTCCAAAAATCGTAAACTTCCTGACGGGGTACCGCAACTACATATTCCGCCCGTAGATTGATGGCAGGGGTTTTAGTACTGTCTTTCCCGAGCTTGGTGTAGGCTGGGCAGTTTCCAGAAATCCCCCGATAAAGTAGATATATCGAAGAAAGGTATTTTACAGGATTCCTGAAAGGCTTCCTAAAACTAACCCCCCACAAAATTAATCCGGTGGCTACTGAAAGTGCCCGTTCAACCGTGTTTACATTTTGATAATTATCCTGATCTTTCATAATTTATTGTTTTAGAACCTTATTAGAATTTCCTATAGGAACAACAAATACAATTCCTTAAAGTAGCAAACTCCTATGAAGTAGCGTAAAAGAGGTTGTTACGCCACTTAACTCCCTCCATTTCTGTAGACGGCAACTTGTCTCTGGCCTCAAACTCTGGTGAATGCATTTGCTCTTCCGGTTCAACTGAGACAAAGTGTGGCAGATTCCCCACAGGTTCACCCCTCTAATCTTTCCAGAGCCTTCTCTATATTAATTCCCTCTTGTAAAACACCCTTAAACAAATCCGGCTTCTCCTTTAGTCTTCCCATCATGGTAAAAATATTAAAGGCATGCATGTCCAATCCGGGCTTGACTTCCTCCCATTCCAAAGGAGTAGACACTGTGGCACCAGGCTTAGGCCTTACGCAATATGGAGCGGCCAGGGTCTGCCCTTTTCGGTTTTGAAGAAAATCTAAATAGATTTTACCTTTCCGCTTATCCACTTGACGTTCCATACTCGTTAACTCAGGGAGCTCTTCATGCACTAAATAACATAATAGCTTGGTGAAGTCTCTGGATTCATCATGGGTATACTGAGCGCCCAAGGGAATATAGATGTGCATACCACTGGAACCGGATGTCTTGCAAAATGCCTCAATTTGAATACGGTCTATAACTTCTTTAGCCACTTGCGCCACTTCTATAACCTCCTCAAATGTGTTTTTGTCTGAGGGATCAATGTCTATTACTGCATAATCAGGGAACTCCAAAGCGTCCTGCCGGGAATTCCATGGATTGATTTCTATACAACCCAGATTAGCCATGTACAATAGGGTGGCCTCATGCTGGCAAAGCATGTATTTTATTTCCTTACCGTTCGATTTAGAATAAACGTCGACGGTATCAATCCAATGAGGGAAGATGCCTGCGGTGTCCTTTTGGTAAAAACTTTCCTTATGGATACCTTCCGGATATCGGTGTAGGTTCTGCGGCCTATCCTTTAGATAGGGCAAAATAAAATCAGCTATCGCCAAGTAATAATCAATTAGGTGGAACTTGGTAATACTGCTTTCCGGCCAATAAATTTTGTCAAGATTGGAAATAGGAACCGCATAGCCATTTACTTCCAAGGTGTCGGCGGAATTGGAAGGCTTTTTTTCTTTTACAGGTGCTGCGCTCACCTCTTCCTGTTGAATGTCAACTGGAACCTTATCTGACCGCATTCCTTTAAAAACAGGATGGCGCATGGATCCACTAGTGGTCCATTCCGAAAATTTCACCTCACATACCAATTCAGGAGTCAACCATGTAGGCTTTCTGCCTTTCAAGTTGATCCGCTTGTTAAAAGGCGATTCTTTTTGGATATAGGGTTGGAAAAGCTCCAATAATTCTTTTTGAAGAGCATCATTGAAACCTGAACCACAATTGCCGGCATAGGTAAGCTGCCCGTCTTTATAGATCCCGAGGATGAGCGAGCCAAACATATGCCCATCAGACTGGGTATATCCACAAATCAACGTTTCTTGGCTTTCAATGGATTTGATCTTGAGCCAATTTTCTGTCCGTACTCCCGCATCGTAACTTGAATCGGCTTTCTTAGCTATGACACCCTCCATTCCCGCAGCTATTGCCTGATCATAAAAAGTATTGCCCATAGAATCAATGTGATCGCAATAAAAAACCAAGGGAACACCCTCTATCACATCTTTAATTAAACTTTTACGCTCCACCAGAGGTAGATGGCTGATGTCGTGACCGTTCAGATAGAGCAGGTCAAAGACGTAATAACGAAGTTCACCCTTGGTTTCCTCCCCATAATTTTGGAGTTTCTGGAATTCAGAAATTCCATCTTCATTAAGCACAACCACTTCTCCGTCTAAAATGGTGTCATAAGGAACAGCTCGTAATGCTTGATGTAAGGCAAAAAATTTTTGGTTGTATGAAATTCCGTTCCTGGAATAAAGATTGACTTTCCCCGCTTGGATGTTGGTTAACAACCTGTAACCGTCCCATTTCAGTTCATAAATCCATCCCGGTTTACTAAATATAGCATTGGATTTAGTCGCCAACATGGGTTTCACCATTTGATTGATATCTATAGAAGAACTTTGAGGAAGATTTTCTTCCCTAGGAACAAATTCCTCGGAATCATAAACAAGCGTCGTAGCAAATCCGTCCTCCTTCTTGATCAAAAGCCATTGGTTATCGGCATCTCCCCTTTTGGTCTGCACCAAGGCGAAAGTGCCTTTTAGCTTTTTGCCAAAAAATTCAAGTTTTAAGTCCCCTTTCTTCAGCTGCTCTACCAGACCGCCTTCATATCCCGCTGCTCCCTGATAGGTTCCCTGATCCCAGATAGCCATCTTACCCGCGCCGTAGTTACCCTTGGGTATTACCCCTTGAAAGGTTAGGTAGTCCATGGGATGGTCTTCCGTATGAATGGCAAGACGTTTATCTTTAGGGTTCATTGACGGGCCCTTCGGAACAGCCCAACTCTTCAGCACCCCATCCATTTCCAGTCTAAGATCATAATGCAGTCTACGCGCCTCGTGTCGCTGCACCACAAATTTTAGTGGTCCTTGGCTGTTTTTTACTATAGCCTTCGGTTCTGGTGTTTTGGCAAAGTCTCTTTTCTTGCTATATTCCTGCAGTCCCATCAGGATGCTTTTTTCCTACTTTCCAAACTGGCTTTCAATTGGGCCATGAGATCCTTGGCAGGGGTTGCTTTACTTTCAAATTTCTCAATTTTAGATTTCGTACCCTTGGCCTTGGCATGAATAATCTTCAGCAACTGGTCGTTATAAACGTCCTTGTATTTTTTAAAGTCAAATTTTTCAGTGTACTGTTCAATAAGAGTAAGTGCCATATCAACTTCTTTCTTGGAAACTTTTGTTTTGGGCAACTGTAGGTCGGCCCCATCCCGTATTTCGTCAGAAAAACGTATGATATGAGCTACCATAATGTCGTTATACACTCCAATCAAACAGAGATTTTCCTTCTGACGCATCACAAAGGTAGCCAGCCCAAGTTTTTTGGTTTTCTTCAATGCGTCTCTCAATAAATTATAGGACTTGCCCCCTTCTTTCTGAGGTTCTAGGAAATACGGCTTCTTATAAAGAACTTCAGCCACTTCCTCCTCCTTAATAAAAGCCTCTAGCTCCAAAGTTTTACTTTTCTTCATATTGGCCTTGTCAAAATCATCATTTTCAAGAATGACGTAACTGTCATCAATCTTGTATCCTTTGACAATATCCTTCCATTCCACCTCCTTACCGGTGTTTTCGTTGACGCGTTTGTACCTAATTCGGGCATGGTCATGGCTATCCAACATGTCCAAATCCAATTTCCGATCCTCGGAGGCAGAGTACATTTTTATGGGGATGGTCACCAGACCAAAACTAATCGAACCGTTCCAAATTGATCTCATTGCTATAATTTATTTATTAAAAATGCTTGTTAAAAAGTAAGATTTTCTATCTAAATCTATACCACAATGTAAAAAGATAATGGATATCACAACGTGGGTTGTGATATGCTGAGCAAAACAACAGGTATAGGTAAAAAAAACCTCCCCTTGATCTGGTCAAAGGGAGGTTTCTCCAAAAGGGTAATTGAGCTGTCTTATCTATTTCGCCCAATAATCCACTACCAAAACGTCCTCCATATGGGGAACTAATACATCCACAAAAGCTTTGTGGTCGGGGTGGGGCAAATAGACATCCCTGCCTTCCTCACTTTCAAAAGTAACGAAGAAGCAGTGGGTAAACCCTTTGTCGGCACCTTCCGGACTGTTGTTGGTTCCCCACTCATATCCTTTGATCTCAGGGATTTTACTCTCTAAAGCGCCGAATGCATCTTCTACTTTGGCAATGTCTTCCGGGGAAGTTCCTTCCTTAAACTTGATCAGCACCACGTGGCGCAGCAATTCTTGGTTCATGTTCAAATCTGATTTGGTTTCGATGATTTCATCAGTTTCCTTTTGTACGGCTGTATTTTCGGTATTACAGGCCATCATTAACGGAAATAGAAATACGATAAGAAAAAAACGTTTCATATAGTAATATTAAGGTTGATTGTGTACCACAAATAAACAAAAAGAAAGATTAAAGATCACAAAAACAGCGGATAAAGAAATTTTTCACACAGAAAAAATAACATTTTCTATTTTCAACATAGTAGTTCTTCAATATTAAGGATATATTTATAAAAAATACAAGAACTCCCCAATTCTTAATAAACGGAACAAAAAATCTTTTAGATGGAAAATTTTGACCTCGTATATGTTGTGGATGACGATCCGCTCTATATTTTCAGCATGAAGAAAGTTTTGGGTATAACCGACTTCTGTCAGGAATCCATGTTTTTCAAAAATGGTCAAGAAGCCTTGGATGATCTTATCCCCCGCCTTTCCCAAGCGGGAAAATTGCCCGATATTATTTTTTTGGACATCAGTATGCCCTTGATGAACGGCTGGCAATTCTTGGATAAGTTAAAAACCTACCCGATACACCAAGAAATGAAAATATTTATAGTTTCTTCTTCCATCGATCCATATGATACAGGAAAGTCAGCCTCTTATGAAATCGTAACTGACTACATCTATAAACCCATTACCATTGACAAAATGAAGGAGTTGAAGACAAAGCTTTTGGCTTGACTTCCGACTTAAATAGATTAAAATCCTTCAGATTCTTCTGCGGGAAAACCGTTAATTCCAGTGCTGCTTGCCAGGGAGAGGTCAAAGCTTCTAGTGAGCTTCAGGTTCACTAGGTTTCGTGAGTAAATTACCTTGGAATTGACTTGCTAGAGGAGAACCCGAAAATTCAAACCGGATATCAGGGTTTTTGTCGGTTTTTCTTCTTTTGAGACTGCTTATGTTTTGCCTCTAAACGTCGCTGTATTGCAGCCTTTGTAGGTCTGCCTGCTTTTCGCACGTTCTTGAAAGTAAACGCCCTTTCAATCAGGCGATTAAATTTTGAAATGGCTTCTTCCTTGTTTAGAAGTTGAGACCTGTGGGTCTGGACGTTTAAAATCAAAATCCCTTGGCCCGAAATGTAGGAAGTTAGCTTTTGAAGTAGAATTACCTTCTCATCATCCTCCAGCAAAAGTGAATTGTTCACATCGAATCTAAGAGACACCTGACTATTAACTTTGTTCACGTTCTGTCCTCCCGGGCCACTGCTCCTTGACGCAAGGAATACACATTCCTTGATCAAGTTCTTTTCCCTAATTTTTTCCAGTCGGTTCATTGGCCCAAAACAAGTTAAATGATCATTTCCGTCCAAAATTAATAATCATTTCCTTATATTCGATCGCCTAAGGCTGATGAAAGGCTTTAGAAAAGCATGTTTTTATTGAATCGCAACCCCGGAAGATAAGATTATGGATCCTCTATTAGTTTTTGGCGTGATCGCCGCCTAC